>NZ_LOWY01000034.1:0-40828 GCF_001524185.1 Burkholderia sp. FL-7-2-10-S1-D7
CGGGCTTTTAAGCAGGAAGCATCCGTCGGGAGACACCTTCGTCGGCTTCTGTATCTCGAACTGTCAACGAGGGTCGACTGACCGAATCTGGCCGAACGCCAACACTCTTCCCACCCTCCCCTCAACCCACTACCGCGCACGCACCGACACGAACTTCCGCGCATTCTCGCGCTGGATCAGCACCGCGATCACACCGCCTTTCGCTTCGAGCGACTGCACGTCGTCCGGCGTTTCGAGCAGCGTGTCGTTGAGTTCGAGCACGACGTCGCCCGGACGGATGCCCGCGTTCGCGGCAGGCCCGTGCACCGCATCCACCATCATCCCGACGGCGAGCCCGGTCGAACGCCGTTCGGCGTCGCTCAGCGGATGCATCGTCAGCCCGAGCCGATCGCCGGTGCCAGCCGGCCGCGGTGCCGCCATCGCGACGCCGGCGGCACCGCCCGCGCCAACCGTTCCCGCGCCAACCGTGCCCACCGCGCTGCCCGTCGCACTCGCGTTGTCGATCGCGTCGCCGGTCGCCGCGCCGGTGACCGTCAGCATCATCGGCGCGCGGTTGCGGATCAGCCGCAGCGGCGCCTTTGCGCCTGGCGGCAATGCGGCGGCCAGGTCGTTCAGTTCGGCCGACTGGCCAATCGGCTTATCGCCGAACTTCACGATGACGTCGCCGGGCCTCACGCCGGCCGCGGCGGCCGGCGAGCCGGGATCGACGCCGTTGACGAGCGCGCCCGCCGGACGCGGCAGGCCGAACGCAGCGGCCAGCCCGACACCGACGTCCTGCACGTCGACGCCCAGCGCGTTGCCGGACGACACGCGCTGCGCCTGCGCACTGGCGCGGATCTGCGCCTGCACCTGCGCACGCACCTTCACGGCGAGCGCGATCGGAATCGCGAACGTCGTGCTCGCATAGCGGTCGGCGCCCGTATAGACCTGCACCGCGATGCCGATCACGTCGCCCGCGCGGTTGAACACGGGGCCGCCCGAGTTGTCGGGATTGACCGCGATGTCGGTCTGGAAGAACGGAAACGCGCTGCCGTCCGGCAGCGCATGCGACGTCGCGCTGATGATGCCGGCCGTGACCGTGTTGCCCGAGCCGTCCGGCGCACCCATCGTCATCACGGGTTCGCCGGCGCGCACCCTCGACGAATCGCCGATGCGCACGACCGGCAGCTTCGTCGCGTCGATGTGCAGCACGGCGACGTCGCTTTGCGGATCGACGGCCAGCACCGTCGCCTTCAGGTCGCGACGATCGGCCAGTCGCACCGTGACATCGGTCGCATCGTCGACGACATGCGCGGACGTGAGGATCAGCCCGTCGGCGCTGACGATGAAGCCCGAGCCGCTGCCCGACAGCGTGCGCGGCGACGTATCGGGCGCCGGCGCCAGTGGACCTTGTGCGGACGCCGGCGGACCGCCACGGCGGAAGAACGCGGCAAGCGGATCGTCGGAATCGAGAAACGCGAAGAACGGGCCACCGGCCTGCTGGTCGGGCGCGGCGGTCATGATGGTGACGACCGCCGGGCCGTAACGGTCGACGATCGCCGGGAAGTCGACCGGCATCGAGTGAGGCGATGCGGCGAGCCGGTTCTTCATGACAGGCGGTGGGGGGGGCGGTGCGACGGTTCCGGCAACAGCTGGCGATAGCGTTAGCGATAGGAACGAGGCGAATACGCCCCCGATCAACGCGGTGCAAAGCACGGCGCGAGCAAGCGTCTGGCGAACCACGGTGCACCTCCCCCGGCAGTCGCGGCGCCGCCCCACGCGCGGGCGCCCGACAAGTACCGGTACACCCCTCCATTTATAGTCCAAGCAGCATCCGGAACATACGAATCGAAACCCGCATGCCGGGTCGTCACGCGACGGCGGAGCCGCGACAGCGTTCGTTTCGGGCAAAGTTCACGGTTCGTCAATCGGAATATTCACCCGCTACCGCGGCGATGCGCACGACGACGTGCGTCCCGCGCTACCCGGCCAGCAGCAGAAAGTTGCGCACCACCGCCGACGGGTCGTCGCGTCGCGACGCAATCGCGAGCCTTGCGCGCAGCCCGTTGCCCGCGACCTGCCGATACACGACGCCTGCGACCCGCACCTGCGTGATCGCCTTCGGCACGATCGACACGCCGAGCCCGGCCGCGACGAGCGTCACCGCCGACGCGATTTGCGGCGCGGGCTGCTCCATGCGCGGCTGGAAGCCGGCGGCATTGCACGCCGCGACGATGTCGTCGAACAGCGCACTGCCCGCTTCGCGCGGCACCTGCACGAACGCCTCGTCGACCAGTTCCGCCAGATCGATCCGACGCCGCTGCGCGAGGCGATGCGCGTCCGGCATCGCGACGAACATCGGCTCCTCGTCCCAGTCCGCTGCCCGCAACGTGTCCGCGATACGACGCTCCGGACGCACGATCGCGACATCGAGCCGCCCGGCTTCCAGCGCCTCGAGCAACACGCCGGAGGTCGCCTCCTGCAACGTCAGGTCGGTATCCGGAAACGCTTCGCGAAAGCGGCGAATCAGGTCGGCCACTTTCGAATTGAAGGCCGCCGTCCCCGTGAAACCGACCCGCAGTTGCCCGATTTCCCCACGCGCGGCCCGTTTTGCCGCCCGCGCCGCGCGCTCCGCATCGTCGAGCACGCGCCGCGCCTCTTCCGCGAACACCTCTCCCGCAACGGTCAGCTCGGCACCGCGTGCGGTCCGCCTGAACAACTCCACGCCGAGTTCGTTCTCGAGCGCCTTGATCTGCTGGCTCAGCGGCGGCTGCCCCATGCCGAGCGCCTCCGCGGCCTTGGTGAAGTTCAACGTGGCCGCCACGGCCAGGAAGTATCGGAGATGTCGAAGTTCCATGTGATCTCGGTCGACGGAAACGGCGATCTAGCCATTCGTTAAAGGTATTGCTATGGTTACTTTCATATATTGGACATATATATGATCGTGCGCAAGAATTCGGCTATTCCCCAGCCCATCGGGTCCATACCATGTCGAATCCCGCGATTTCGTCCGCCGCGGCGCGCGCCCCGAGCGCCGCGCCGGATGCGCTGCCCGCCGGCGTGTCGCCCCGCTCGGCGGCCTACAAGCGCATCGCACTGGCACTCTTCCTGGCCGGCTTTTCCACCTTCTCGCTGTTGTACTGCGTGCAGCCGCTGCTGCCTGCGTTCGCGCGCGAGTTCAACCTGGGCGCGGCCTCGAGCTCGCTATCCCTGTCGCTGTCGACGGGAATGCTGGCGGTCTCCATCCTGTGCGCCGGCGCGCTGTCCGAACGCTTCGGCCGACGCGGGCTGATGTTCGCGTCGATGACGCTCGCGGCACTGTTCAACGTGCTCTCGGCGATCGCGCCGAACTGGAACCTGCTGCTGATCTGGCGCGCGCTCGAAGGTTTCGCGCTCGGTGGCGTTCCGGCAGTCGCGATGGCCTATCTCGCCGAGGAAATCGCCGCCGACGGGCTGGGCCTGTCGATGGGTCTCTATGTCGGTGGCACCGCGTTCGGCGGCATGATTGGGCGAATCGGGATGAGCGCGCTCGAGGAGTATTTCTCCTGGCGCACCGCGATGCTGACGATCGGCATCGTCGATCTGGTCGCGTCGGTCGCGTTCGTGATGCTGCTGCCGCAGTCGCGACGCTTCGTGAAGCGAACCGACCTGACGGTGCGTCACCACCTGCGGCTGTGGAGCGCGCAGTTGCATCATGCACGGCTGCCGTTCGTATTCGCGGTCGGCTTCCTCATGATGGGTGCGTTCGTGACCGTGTACAACTACGCCGGGTTCCGGCTGACGGCCGCGCCGTTCAACCTGAGCGCGACCGCATGCGGGCTGATCTTCGGCGCCTACCTGTTCGGGATGGTGTCTTCATCGAGCGCCGGCGCACTCGCCGATCGGCTCGGGCGCGCGCCCGTCCTCATCAGCGGCATTCTCGTGTTCGCGGCCGGCCTCGCGCTGACGCTGTCGCATTCGCTCGTCGCGATCATCGTCGGGATCGTGCTGATCACGATCGGCTTCTTCGTCGCGCATGCGGTCGCGAGCGGCTGGGTTGGCCACCTTGCAGGTTCCGCGAAGGGGCATGCCGCGTCGCTCTACCTGCTGGCCTATTACCTCGGGTCGAGCGTGCTGGGCTCGGTCGGCGGCACGTTCTGGCAACACGGCGCGTGGTCTGCGGTTGCCGCGTATGTCGCGGTGCTGCTCGTGCTCGGCCTGGCGGCTGCCTACCGGATCATGCGCGAGGAACGCGTGCGGTAAGTTCCGATGCGCCCGCTGCGCCTCCCGGCAATGCGCGGCGACGCGACTCAATCGCCCGCGACCCGATGCGCGATCGTCGACAACGTCCGCAGCATCGGCGCGAACGCATCGGCCGACGTATTGCCGAACCCGAGCACGAGCCCGTTGGCCGCCGACGTCGCATGGATCGAAAATCCCGACAGCGGAAACGGCCCGATCCCGTGCACGCGCGCCGCGTCGACGATCGCGCGGTCGCGATAGCGTGCCGGCAGCCGCAGCGCCAGATGCAGCCCGCACGGGCCGCCCTCGACCTGATGCGGCACGGCGAACGCGTCGTCCAGCGCGGCGAGCAGCAAGCGCCGCCGGTCGCGATACAGCCGGCGCATCCGCCCGAGATGCCGCCCGTACTCCCCCGTCTCGATGAAATCGGCGAGCGCGAGCTGCACGTGGCGCGTCCCGCCGCGCAGCATCTCCGGCAACGCCGGCCGCACCGCGGCCAGCAGCGCGTCGGGCAGCACGAGAAAACCGATCCGCAACGCCGGAAACATCGTCTTGCTGAACGAGCCGAGATAGACGACCGGCGAGTCGGCCGCGAGCCCGTGCAACGCGCCGATCGGCTCGCCGGTATGCCGAAACTCGCTGTCGTAATCGTCCTCGATGATCCACGCGCGATGCCGGCGTGCGGCGTCGATCAGTGCGAGCCGGCGCGAGATCGACAGCACCGCGCCGGTCGGGAACTGGTTCGACGGCGTGGTGTAGACGAGCCGGGGTGGCCGCTCGCGCCAGTTCGCGTCTTCCACCCGCAGCCCCTCCGCGTCCACCGGCATCGGCACGACGTCGAGATCGGCCGCCTGCATCGCGGTGCGCGCGCCGCGATAGCCGGGCTCCTCGACCCAGACCGTGTCGCCCGGGTTCGTCAGCAGTTGCGCGCACAACGCGATCGCACCCTGCGCGCCCTCTGTGATCACGATCTGCTCGGGATCACAGCGTACGCCGCGCGTCACGGCCAGATGGCGCGCGATCGACTCGCGCAGTGCGCGCTCGCCGAGCGGGTCGCCGTACGCGAGCAGGTCGCGGCCGGCGCGGCGCAACGCGCGGTCGATCGCGTGCCGCCACGCATCGACCGGGAAATGCGACAGCGCGGGCACGCCCGGCCGGAAGCCGTCCGATTCGCCGGTGCCGATCAGGCTCGGACGGATCCGGCCGAGCCGCTGCGCGACGGCCGGCGGTGCGGCCCGCCGACGAGGCGCGGCCGGCCGCGACAGGCCGACCACGCGCGTGCCGCGACGATCGGATTGCAGGAAGCCTTCGGCGACGAGCTGCTCGTAGACCGCCGCCGTCGTGTTGCGCGACACGCCGAGCGTCTCGGCCAGCGCACGCGTGCCGGGCAGCCGCGTGCCGGCCGGCATCGCGCCGCCGAGAATCGCATCGCGCACGCGGCGCAGCAACTGCCGCTGCAAGGAAGGCGCGCCGGCGGTGCGCGCGAGCGGCGCGTCGAGCTGCAGCAGTGGCGCGGCGCCGGAGGGAATGGCAGTCGTCATCGGAATATCGCGGCGTGGAAGTCTCGGGGCATGGCGCCATCGTCGCGCCTTCGTGGCACCATAAATTTGCTACCGTCTGGCGCTTCTCATGGTACCTCGCCGGGACTACGATCGTCTGCATGCCGGCATGTCGCCGGCCGCCAACCGAAGCGAGATCGACCTTGTCCACGCTCACCAACGACTTCCAGCAGCCCATCGGCCACCCCGTTCCCGACTGGTCCGCGCGCCCGCGCCCGGAGCGCATCGTGCTCGAGGGCCGCTACTGCCGCCTCGAACCGCTCGACGCCGACCGCCATGCCCCCGACCTGTACGCCGCATATGCGCAGGCGCCGGACGGCGGCGACTGGACCTATCTCGCGCACGGGCCGTACGCCGACGAGTCGAGCTATCGCGACTACGCGCGCGGCGCGGCGGCGAGCGCCGATCCGCTGCACTACACGGTGATCGACCGCGCGACGAACCGCGCGGTCGGCACGCTCGCGCTGATGCGCATCGACCCGGCCAACGGCGTGATCGAGGTCGGCTCCGTCACGTTCTCGCCGCTGCTCAAGCGCACGCCGATTTCGACGGAAGCGCAGTACCTGCTGATGAAGTACGCGTTCGACACGCTCGGCTACCGCCGTTACGAGTGGAAGTGCGACGATCTCAACGAGCCGTCGCGCAAGGCGGCCGCGCGGCTCGGCTTCCGTTACGAGGGCACATTCCGGCAGGCGATCATCTACAAGGGCCGCAATCGCGACACGGCATGGTTCTCGATCATCGACGGCGAATGGCCGGACGTGCGCGCCGCGTTCGAATCCTGGCTCGCGCCGGAAAACTTCCACGCCAGCGGTGCGCAACGCGAGTCGCTCGTTGCGATCCGCCACGCGCGGGCGCGTGCGCGCGACGCAGCCAGCCGTGCGAACGACGCGACGCGCGTCACGGTCCGACCGCTCGTCGCCGCCGACGAAGCCGCGTGGCGCCCGCTGTGGCGGGATTACCAGCGGTTCTACGAGACCGCGCTGAGCGACGCCGTGTTCGCGACGACGTGGGCGCGCCTGATGGATCCCGCCGAACCGATGTTCGCGCTCGGCGCCTTCGATGCGTCCGGCACGTTGGTCGGCATCGTGCACGCGATCTATCACCGCTCATGCTGGACCGAAGGGCCGTACTGCTATCTGCAGGACCTGTTCACGGCGGCAGACGCACGCGGACAAGGCGCGGGCGGTGCGCTGATCGAGGCCGTGTACGAGCGGGCCCGCGAAGCCGGCGCGAGCCGCGTGTACTGGCTCACGCACGAAACCAATACGACCGCGCGCGCGCTGTACGACAAGCTCGCAACCAACGCGGGGTTCATTCAGTACCGGAAAGATCTCAAGTAACGCGCGGGTGCAACCGGTCGCGCTCAGCCCAGGGCATCGTCCGGATCCGTCGCCTCGCCGCAGGCTGGTGCAACGTGACGCGCGGCGCCGGCCGCAGGCGGCACCGACGCGGGGTGGATCATCTCGTCGCCGTTGACGGGCACCGGCCGCCGCATCGGCCGGTACACCGGTTCACCCGGTTCGATCGCCTGCCCCGAGATCGCGCAGCGGCCCGCCTGCAACGCGACGCGCAAGCGCCAGCGTTGCTCGCCGTAATGGCAGCGCCCGCTTTCGCTCCAGCGCACCAGCAAGCCGTCGTCGCCAGCTTCCAGAACCGACACGAACAGTTGCGGCCGCAACGGTGAAACGCCAGGTGCGACAGGCTCCGGAGATGACGCACGACCGGCGCGCTCCGACGGCTGGGCCATCCCGACCTCTGCCGGCAGCGGCATCGCTTCCCGCTCGTCGGCTACCAGCATGTGGTGCGACACGTACCCGCAGATCAGGCTTTCGATGAAGTTTGGCATGCTGGACGACCTTAAGTGAAGATTGAAACGAGCCGCGCCGCGCTCGGCCCTTCGCGCAGCAGCGCCGGCCGATTCGGTCATGCGCCGCCTCCGGTGCCACCGTCGCGCACGCATGCGATCGGACATTGCCGCAGATGATACAAATTGAACTTGACTTCAAGTAAAGGGGGTGTGCGCGCAACGATGCGTTTCACCGATCGGCACAATGGGCTGGCACGACGGTGGTTGGGGCGCGGCCACCCAGCCACGCGTCTCGCGTTTCGTCTCAATCAGCTGAGACGAATGTCCCGGTGTCTCACCCGCCCCAGCCCGTCGCAAGCGCAGCAAATTTCATGCGCGATTCGCTCTGCACGCCCTCATGCCGGCGAAAGGCCAGTTGCTGCACCGCACACCACCTCTCCGGCTCCGTCACCACCCGGCCGCCCGTTCAGGCTGGCCCCGTTCCTGCATGTCGGTCGCTCGCGCAATCGCGCGACGGATGCATCGGCCCCTTGCCGCGCGTCCGACAACAACCTGACGGAGACAGCAACGTGAGTACACCGGCACCGAACACCGCTCCCAGCATGAAGGCCGCCGTCTGGCACGGCCGCAACGACATCCGCGTCGAGGAGGTTCCCGTTCCGGGGCATCCGCCGGCCGGCTGGGTCCAGATCCGCGTGCACTGGTGCGGGATCTGCGGCTCCGACCTGCACGAGTACGTCGCCGGGCCCGTGTTCATCCCCGTCGACGCGCCGCATCCGCTGACGGGCCTGAAGGGACAGTGCATCCTCGGCCACGAATTCAGCGGAGAAATTGCGGCGCTCGGCGCCGGCGTGACGGGCTTCGCAGTCGGCGAGCGGGTGACGGCCGACGCGTGCCAGCATTGCGGCACCTGCTGGTATTGCCGGCACGGGCTGTACAACATCTGCGAGAACCTCGCGTTCACCGGGCTGATGAACAACGGCGCGTTCGCCGAATTCGTCAACGTGCCGGCCGAACTGCTGTACAAGCTGCCCGACGACTTCCCGACCGAGGCCGGCGCGCTGATCGAGCCGCTCGCGGTCGGGCTGCATGCGGTGAAGAAGGCCGGCAACATCGTCGGCCAGACCGTCGTCGTGGTCGGCGCCGGCACGATCGGCCTGTGCACGATCATGTGCGCGAAGGCCGCGGGCGCCGGACGCGTGATCGCGCTGGAAATGTCGGCCGCGCGCAAGCAGAAGGCGCTGGAAGTCGGCGCGACGGTCGTGATCGACCCGAAGGCGTCCGACGCGATCGCGGAAGTCAAGGCGCTGACGGGCGGCTACGGTGCCGACGTGTCGTTCGAGTGCATCGGGCACACGGCCACCGCGCAGCTTGCGATCGACGTGATCCGCAAGGCCGGCAAGTCGGTAATGGTCGGCATCTTTGAGGAGCCGACGTCGTTCAACTTCTTCGACATCGTGTCGACCGAGAAGGAAGTGATCGGCTCACTCGCGTACAACGGCGAATTCGCGGACGTGATCCGCTTCATCGCGGACGGCCGCATCGACGTGCAGCCGCTGATCACCGGCCGCATCACCCTCGGCGACATCGTCACGCATGGCTTCGAGGAACTGGTGAACCACAAGGACCGGAACGTGAAGATCATCGTCCAGCCCGCGACCGCCTGACGAACCGCGGACCGGCCGATGACCGCCGCGTGCCAGATCCACGCGGCGCCGAACGGTGCCGGGCCAACCCTGTCGCGACCGCGACGCCCGGCCGGCACATCTTCCCGCCCGTTTTCCGTGCACGCACAACGGCCCCGGGCGCGGGCGCGCGGGGTCGGACTTCGATATACTCGAAGCGACATCACCGCCCCGCGCGCCCGCGCACCCGCTTCCGTGAAACCACGAGCCGGCCTGATCCTCGAACTCGTCGTCAACCTGCTGCTGCCCTGGGTCGCCTACCGGGTGGCGCATCCGTATTTCGGCGAAACTGGCGCGCTGTATGCGTCGGCGATTCCGCCCATCGTCTGGTCCGTCGTCGAATTCATCCGCTCCCGCCGCATCGATGCGGTGGCCGCCGTCGTGCTGCTCGGCATCGCGCTGTCGATCGCCGGCATGGCGCTCGGGGGCAGCCCGCGCACGTTGCTGATGCGCGAATCGCTCGCGTCCGGCACGATCGGCGTCGTGTTCCTGCTGTCGTTGTTCCGCGATCGTCCGCTGATCTTCTATCTCGCGCGCGCGACGGTGGCCCGCGAGACAGCCGGCGGCGCCGCGCGTTTCGAGGCGGTCTGGGCCGAGCAGCCGGGGCTGCGCCAGATGCTGCGGCTGATGACCTTCGTGTGGGGCGCGTGCATGACGCTCGAGATGCTGCTGCGCTTGTGGATGGTCGTCACATGGCCCGTCGAGCGCGTGCTCGTCGTGTCGCCGATCATGGGCTACACGGTGTTCGGCACGCTGCTGCTGTGGACCTTCTGGTACCGGCGGCGAATGCGCGAGCGCAACCGCGTCGACATCCCCGGCCGCGACGGCGTCACCGAAATCGCCGGCCGCTGACTGCCCGCCCCGCGGCATGTCACAGCCGCTAAGGTATGATGCGCGGCGTTTCGTCCCGCCCTGCATCGCCCCATGTCTCTCTCGCTTCTCCCGTGTGCCACGATCTGGATCGCGCTGTTCGCGGCCGCTGCATTCGCGTGGCAGCGCCCGCTGCATGTCCTGAGCATCGCCCTTGCCGCGCTCGGCTATGCCGCTGCGCTGGCGTTCGGCAAGCTCGAGCCGATCGTGCTCGCGCCGATCGCGCTGCTCGTGGCCGCCGCCTGGGGCGTCGCGCCGGGCCGTCCGTTCGCGGTGCGGATCGGCGCGCACGTCGTGTTTGCCGCACTCGCGATCGCGTTGACCCTGCACCTGATCCCCGGCTTCCACAATCCGCGCGTGATCGAGCCGACGCGTTTCACGCCGGATGCCGTGCCGTTCACGATGTACCTGAATTTCGACAAGCCGCTCGTCGGCCTGTGGCTGCTGTGGGTGCTGCCGTGGACCGCGCCGGACGTCCCTCTGGCGCGCGCGTTGCGCACAGGCGCCGTGGCGGCCGTCGCGACGGCGGCGGCTTGCCTGGCCGGCGCGCTCGCCTTCGGGATGGTCGGCTGGGCGCCGAAATGGCCGGCGTCGGGCTGGATGTGGCTCGTCAACAACGTGCTGCTCGTCACGCTCGCCGAGGAAGCGCTGTTCCGCGGCTACATGCAGGGTGGCCTCACGCGCGTGCTCGGACGGTTCGGGTGGGGGCCATGGGCCGCGCTTGCGATCGCCGCAGTGCTGTTCGGCGCCGCGCACGCGGCCGGCGGCTGGCCCTGGATCGTGCTCGGCACGGTGGCCGGCTTCGGCTACGGCCTCGCCTGGCGGCGCGGCGGGCTGCTCGCGTCCGCGCTCGCGCATGCGGGGGTGAACGCGATCCACTTCGGGCTGTTCACCTACCCGATGCTCGCCGCCGCGCGCTGAACGCCGTGCGCGACGAGGCGGCGGCGGCCCGCCGATTTCGCGCGGTTGATCAGTTGAAGCCCACCACCGCGTGCGGCACGTAAGGGCCTTCAAGCGCCGCGATTTCGTCGTCCGTCAGCTTCAGTTGCAGTGCCCCGAGCGCATCGTCCAGATGATGCGGCTTCGAGATGCCGACGATCGGTGCGGTGACGCCGGGCTTGTGCGCGACCCACGCGAGCGCGACCTGCGCACGCGGCACGTTGCGCGCGGCGGCGATCGCCGCAACGGCCTCGACGATCGCGCGATCGGCATCGGCCGTTGCGTCGTAGAGCCGTTGGCCGACGTCGTCGCTCTGCTGCCGGCCGGACGACTCGTCCCAGTTGCGCGTCAGCCGGCCACGCGCGAGCGGGCTCCACGGAATCACCGCGACGCCTTCGGCCTCGCACAGCGGCAGCATTTCCCGCTCCTCCTCGCGATACAGCAGGTTCAGGTGGTTCTGCATGCTGACGAAGCGGGTCCAGCCATTCTGCTTCGACGTATACAGCGCCTTCGCGAACTGCCATGCGAACATCGACGACGCGCCGATGTAGCGCGCCTTGCCGGCCTTCACGACGTCGTGCAGCGCCTCGAGCGTCTCCTCGATCGGCGTACCGTAATCCCAGCGGTGGATCTGGTACAGGTCGACGTAGTCGGTGCCGAGCCGCTTCAGGCTCTGGTCGATGTCGGTCATGATCGCCTTGCGCGACAACCCCGCGCCGTTCGGCCCCGGCCGCATCCGGTAGAACACCTTGGTCGCGATCACGACGTCGTCGCGCTTCGCGAAGTCGCGCAGCGCGCGGCCGACGATCTCTTCCGACGTGCCGTCCGAATACATGTTCGCGGTATCGAAGAAGTTGATGCCGGCCTCGATCGCGCGCTGGATGATCGGGCGGCTTTCCGCTTCCGGCAGCGTCCACGGATGCGTGCCGCGTGACGGCTCGCCGAACGTCATGCAGCCCAGCACCAGCTTCGACACATCCATCCCGGTCGACCCGAATTTCACGTATTCCATCGCGCGCCTCGTCATTGAAGTGGGGTGACGGCCGGATGCGCGCCCCGGTTCGCCGCGCCGGGCGCGAACGCCGGGGCATGCATCCGCCGGACGTCGCATGGTATCCCGCGGCGCGCAAACGCGTATCGGTGCGCTCGCGCTGCCGGCCAGGGCCGGACGGACGAACGCACCCCCGCAGCCCGGACACGTCGCTCGGGCCCGGGTTGCGCGTCGCATGACGAACGAAGTTACTTGATCTGGTCGGCGAGCGGCTGCAGGAATTCGGAGAAGCCGGTCAGCATGATCTGCACGCCGATGCACAGCAGGAGGAACGCCGACACGCGCTTCGCGATCTTGGTGCCTTCGGTGCCGAGATAGCGGGCGAGCAGCGCGGCACGGCTGTAGGTCAGCCAGATGACGACCGCGACGAGCGCGGAAACCGCGATCGACACGATGCTCGACAGCATGAACTCCGACAGCTTGTGCGTGCGGTTCGCGTTCAGCGCGATCGCAGTGGCGATCGAGCCGGGGCCGACCGTCAGCGGCATGGTCAGCGGGAAGAACGCGCGGGTCATGATCGCGTTCGCATTGATCGGCTTGATCGGCGTATCGCCGCCGCCCGCCGGGCCGTCAGGCTCGTTCAGCATCTGCCAGCCCGCGACGGCGACCGCGAAGCCGCCGCCGATCCGCAGCGCTTCCATCGAAATCCCGAAGAAATGCAGCACCGGCGTACCGACGAAGAACGCGACCAGCAACACGATGAACGCGTTGAACCCGACCTTCTTCGCGAGCAGGTTCCGCTCGTGCTCGGTCAGCGCCTCGGTGCGCTCGAGAAACAGGAACGCGATGCCGATCGGATTGATGATGCCGATCAGGCCGGTGAAGCCGAACAGGATCTCGGAAATAAGGCGATTGACGATCATCGGAAGCGAAGAAGCGGTCAGGGCTGGGCCGGCGGCGCGCCGGGGGTCACGCATTGTAGAGCAAGCGCCCGCGCCCGCGACGCAAATCGCGCCCCGGGCCCGACGGGCCGCGCCACGCCCTTATTCGGCGACCGGCTCCCACGCCGGCGGCCGCTTCGCGAAGAACGCGGCGAAGCCCTCCTTCGCTTCCGGCGTCGCCCGCACGCGCGAGATCGTCTGCGCGGTGAACGCCGCGCGTTCGTCCGACGGCGGATACTCGCCGATCGCGTCGAAAAAGCGCTTGATCTCCATCAGTGCGTTCGGGCCATTGCGGCTCAGCTCGGCGAGCGTCTTGTCGAGCGCCGCGTCGAGTGCGTCGGGCGGCACGGCCCGGTGGATCAGCCCGATCGCGACGGCTTCGCCGGCCGCGAGCTGCGTCGCGGTCAGCGCGAGCCGGCGCGCCTGGCGCTGGCCGACCGCCTCGACCAGATAAGGGCCGATCACCGACGGCAGGATCCCGAAACGTGCCTCGCTGACCGAGAAGCGCGCCTGATCGCTCGCGATCACGATGTCGCAGGCCGCGCACAAGCCGACGCCGCCGCCGAACGCGTGGCCCTGCACGCGCGCAACCGTCGGCTTCGGGCACTGCCGGATCGCCCGCATCATCGCGGCGAACCGCTCGGCGTCGCGCAGGTTCGCGGCCGCGTCGTTCGCGCTCGCGCGCTGCATCCACTGCAGGTCGGCACCCGCGCAGAACGCGCGGCCGTCCGAGCGCAGCACGATCGCGCGCACGTCGTCGCGCCCGCCGAGCGTCGTGAACGCGTCGGTCAGCTCGGCGATCATCGTCTCGTCGAACGCGTTGAGCACGTCACCGCGCTGCAGCGCGACGGTCGCGATGCCGCGCGCATCGACGGCGACAGCCAGGGTCTTCAATCCATCCATCGAACAGGTTTCCTCAGGTAGAACGGCACACATCCGCATTACGCGGCCTGGCGGCGATCGATCACGCGCCGGGCCTTGCCGGTCGCGGTCGCGGGAATGCCGCCAGCGGCCAGCACCGTCACGCCGGACGACACACCGACCATCGTCTTGATCCGGTGCTGCAGCTCGCGCGCGAGCGCCGCGCGATCGCTTTCGGTGACCGACGCGGCCGCTTCGGAGCGCAGTTCGACCGCGAGGTCGAGCCGGTCCATGTGACCGTCGCGCGACAGCGTGATCTGGAACTGGCCCGACAGCTGCGGCAGCGCGACGACGATTTCCTCGATCTGGCTCGGGAACACGTTCACGCCGCGCACGATCAGCATGTCGTCGGAGCGGCCCGTGATCTTCGCGAGACGGCGCATCGCGCGCGCAGTCGGCGGCAGCAGCGCGGTAAGGTCGCGCGTGCGGTAGCGGATCACCGGCATCGCTTCCTTCGTCAGCGACGTGAACACGAGCTCGCCCTGGCTGCCGTCCGGCAGCACTTCGCCCGTGACGGGATCGATGATCTCCGGATAGAAATGGTCTTCCCAGATCACCGGGCCGTCCTTCGTCTCCACGCATTCGCATGCGACGCCCGGGCCCATCACTTCCGACAGCCCGTAGATGTCCAGCGCGTCGATGCCCACGCGCGTCTCCACTTCCTCACGCAGCGCCTGCGTCCACGGCTCGGCGCCGAAGATGCCGATCTTCAGCGACGACTCGGCCGGGTCCATCCCCTGCCGCACCATCTCGTCGATCAGGTTCAGCATGTACGACGGCGTGACGAGAATGATCTTCGGCTCGAAATCGCGGATCAGCTGCACCTGCTTCTCGGTCTGGCCGCCCGACATCGGCACGACCATGCAGCCGAGCCGTTCCGCGCCGTAGTGAATCCCCAGACCGCCCGTGAAGAGCCCGTAGCCGAACGCGTTGTGCAGCGTGTCGCCCGGGCGGCCACCGGCCGCGCGGATCGAGCGCGCGGTGACGTTCGCCCAGGTATCGATGTCGCGCGCGGTGTAGCCGACCACCGTCGGCTTGCCCGTCGTGCCGCTCGACGCGTGCACGCGCACGACCTGCTCGCGCGGCACCGCGAACAGCCCGAACGGATAGTTGTCGCGCAAATCGTTCTTGGTCGAAAACGGGAATTTCGCGAGATCGGCGAGCGACTTCAGGTCGTCCGGATGCACGCCCGCCGCGTCGAACGTGCGGCGATAGTGCGGGACGTTGTCGTACGCGTGGCGCAGCGACCACTTGAGGCGCTCGAGCTGCAGCGCCTGCAGTTCGTCGCGGCTGGCGGTCTCGATCGGCTCGAGGGCGGCGGCGGGATGCGTCGGGTGAGTCATCGGGGTGCTCCTCCAAGGAGTGATGTCGTTATCGTGTTCGGGGTAACGGGGCCGGCGGCTACGACCGGAACGTGCGGCCGGCCGCGTGCAGCGCGGCGATGCGCGGCGACACGCGATAGCGGTCCTCGCCGTAGCTCGCCGCGAGATTCGACAGCACGCGATGCACGCGGCCGATGCCGATCGCATCGGCCCACGCGAGCGGGCCGCACGGGTAGTTCACGCCCTTCTCCATCGCGAGATCGAGATCGGCGGGCGAGCACACGCCCTGGTTCACCGTGTCGGCCGCCTCGTTCGCGAGCATCGCCACGGTGCGCATCGCGATCATGCCCGGCACGTCTGCGACGCCGACGACGCGAAAACCCGCCTGCTGGAACAGGCCGACCGCGTCCGCATAGGCCGCATCGCTGCACTGGAGCGCGCGCGTCAGCGCGACGAGCCCGGCCTGCGCGTAATCGCGGGCAAGATCCACCAGCACGAGATCGGCCACGCCGGTTTGCGCGGCGCGTGCGGTCGCGGTGCGGCCGTCGGTCAGCGCGATCGACGCGCGGCCGGCCACGGCCAGCAGTTCGTCGGCATGCGCGCCGCCCTGCCGCGCGCCCGCGATGCGTTCAGCGAAGCGTGCATGCAGCGCGGCGGCCGGGCCGTCCTGCGCGAACAGCGCGACGTCGGCCGGCGCATCGCGCGGCGCTTCCAGCTCGGGCGCGGGCGGCGTCGCGCCGTCGGCATATGAATAGAAGCCGCGCCCCGACTTGCGTCCGAGGAAGCCTGCGTTCACGAGTTCCTGCTGGATCAGCGACGGCGTGTAGCGCGCGTCATTGAAGTACGCGCGAAATACCGACTCGGTCACCGCGAAGTTCACGTCGTGGCCGATCAGGTCCATCAGTTCGAACGGCCCCATCCGGAAGCCGCCGGCTTCGCGCATCACCGCATCGATCGAAGCCGGCGTGCCGCCCTGCTCGTTCAGCACGCGCAGCGCCTCCGCGTAATACGGCCGCGCGACGCGGTTCACGATGAAGCCCGGCGTCGACTTCGCCAGCACCGGCCGCTTGCCCCACGCGGCGGCGGTGTCGTACAGCGCCTGCGCGACTTCCGGCGCGGTCGCGAGCCCGCTGACCACCTCGACGAGCGCCATCAGCGGCGCCGGATTGAAGAAATGCAGGCCGGCCACGCGTTGCGGCGCTCGCAGCCCGGCCGCGATCGACGTGATCGAGATCGACGACGTGTTGGTCGCCAGCAGGCACGCGTCGTCGACATGGCGTTCAAGGGTTGCGAAGATTTCGCGCTTCACGTCGAGCCGCTCGGCCGCCGCCTCGACGATCAGCGCCGCGCCAGCGAACTCGGCCAGCGCGCGCACCGCGCGAATGCGACTGCCGGCCGCCTCCGCTTGCGCCGGCTCGAGACGGCCTTTCTCCGCGAGCCGCGCGAACTGCGCGCGGATGCCGGCAAGCGCCTTGTCGCACGCGGCTTCGTTCAGGTCGTACAGCAGCACCGCATGGCCGGCCGCCGCGGCAACCTGCGCGATGCCCGCGCCCATCGCGCCCGCGCCGATCACACCGACGACCGCCGACGGCGCCAGCGCGCCCGAATTCACCGAATGTGCAGAAGAAACAGCCATCGCTTGCGATCCGTCATGAAGTGGAAGTGCGAGCGATTATAAACCGACCGGTCGGTATATTTATGTCAGGGCGAGCCCGAATTTGTCGTGCAAGAGACCGTTACGGAAACCGTAAAACGCAAAAAATCGAACGACCGGGGCACTTTTTCCAGATCGAAAGGTCAATGAAAGCGTCCGAATGTGAGATAGTGCCCCCCGAACGCCTGATAAAATTCGACAATTCGCCGGATTTCAGGGGGAAACCGCGTGTCACGCCGTTGCCGTCCATGTCCGCGCCCTTTCGGGGTCGGTTCAGCACCGCCCGGCATGCCTGTCGTCACGTGCGCGTGCCCCGCCTTCGGCACGCGGTCACATCGAACCGTTTCATCCAGCGACGGGCCTCGGCCCGCCCGCGCTCCTCGTCGCCCCTCGGCGGCGAGCCCGCGGCAGCGCAGTTCCGTGCTGCCGCACATCAGCTGCATCATCCTCGTTCGGCGGATCATCCGGCCGGGCTTCGTCAACCCGTGACGGCGCGTCGCGCGCCGTCACTCGCATAGGAAACCGTCCATGCCGCTCTCGTCCAACCAGCTCCCGCGCTGGACCCTCTGGGCCCCGCTTGCCGCATGGCTGGTACTCGCGCTGTCGCGCGTCGTGCCGGCCGAAGGCCTCGTCATCGCCGTGTTCGCCGCCGCGCTCGCCGGCGCCGTGTTCGCCGCCGTCCACCATGCCGAAGTCGTCGCGCACCGCGTCGGCGAGCCGTTCGGCACGCTCGTGCTCGCGGTCGCCGTGACCGTCATCGAAGTCGCGCTGATCGTGTCGGTGATGCTCGGCGCAGGCCCCGAGAAATCGGGCCTCGCGCGCGACACCGTGTTCGCCGCCGTCATGATCATCTGCAACGGCATCGTCGGCCTCTGCCTGCTGGTCGGTGCGTGGAAGCACGGCGAGCAGGATTTCCAGGGGCGCGGCGCGAGCAAGGCGCTCGCGGTGCTCGCGTCGCTGTCGGTGCTGTCGCTCGTGATGCCGAACTATCTGAATGCCGCGCCGGGCCCGTTCTTTTCGAAATCGCAGCTTGCCTTCGCCGGCGTGTCGTCGCTCGTGCTGTACGGCGCATTCGTGTTCGTGCAGACCGTGCGCCACCGCGACTACTTCCTCACCGAGCACGACAGCGCGAACGAATCGGTGCACGCGGCGCCGCCGAGCGGCCGCACCGCGCTGATCAGCCTCGTGCTGCTGTTCGCGAGCCTCGTCGCGGTCGTGCTGCTCGCCAAGCTGCTGTCGCCGGCCGTCGAGCATGCGGTGATGAAGCTCGGCGCGCCGGAAGCGGCGGTCGGCATCGTGATCGCCGCGCTCGTGCTGCTGCCCGAAGGGCTCGCGGCCGTCACCGCCGCGCGCGCGAATCGCCTGCAGACCAGCATGAACCTCGCGCTCGGCTCGGCGCTCGCGAGCATCGGGCTCACGATTCCGACCGTCGCGGCCGTGTTCATCTGGGTCGGCCAGCCGCTGACGCTCGGCATCGGCGCGATGGAAACCGTGCTGCTGTCCCTGACGCTGCTGGTCAGCACGCTGACACTCAGCCAGGGACGCACGACGGTGCTGCACGGTGTCGTGCATTTGTCGCTGTTCGCTGCCTACCTGTTCCTGTCGATCACGCACTGATGCAAAACGGCGCGCGGCACGGCGAAAACGATCCGCCGTGCCGCGCGCCATAACTCACCTTCCCCGCCTCACCTTCTTCGCGCCACGCCGCGCCTATCGGACCGGAATCACGAGATGCTGGCCAGCCAGGATCAGGTTCGGGTTCGCGAGGTTGTTGCGACGCTGGATCTCGCGATAGCGCTGGCCGCTGCCGAGCTTGCTCGCCGCGATCATGTTCAGCGTGTCGCCCGCCTTCACCACGTACGTCTTTTCGCCCGACGCGGCCGCGGTCGTCATCGTCTGGTCGCTGACGAAGTACTTGCGCAGCAGGTCCAGATACTGCGGCGACTGCTTGAGCTTCGCGATCGCGGCGTTCAGGTAGATCAGCAGGTCCTGGTCGTCGGCACGCACGCCGATCTTGTACGCGATGTTCGAGCCGTCGAGCTTGGTCACCGCGAACTTCAGGTCGGTGCCCTTGATCGAGCTGACCGCGAACGGATAGTCGTAGATGAACGCGTCGACCGCATGGCCGTCGAGGCTCTTCGCGATGAACGCCGGGTCGGAATCGTCGACCTCGACGAACCGGACGTTCGGATACTGGCGCGTGACGAATGCACGCACGTCCGGGTCGCCCTTCAGGATGCCGACCGTCTTGCCGGCCAGATCGTCGGCCGAGCGGATCGCGGAGCCCTGCCGCACGATCAGCGAATAGCCGAAATCATCGACGTACGGCACCGAGTAGACGACGCCCGCCGGCGTGTTGTCCGGGAACGTCAGCCCGTCCATCGCGACGTCGACGACATGGTTGCCCTTCGCATCGGTGTCGAGCAGCTGCTTCGGCACGCCCGGGTACGTGTCGACTTCGTGACGCGTATCGACGACGACCGGCTTGCCGCCATGCGAGAACGACGGATCCGAGAACAGCAGCCGCGCGAATTCGACATTGAAGCCGTGCGGCGCGCCCTTGTCCTCGCCGAAGAACGGCTCGCTCGGGTTCTGCACCGAGACGCGCACGACGCCGTTTTCGGCGATCGATTTCAGCGTGCTCGTCTGCGGCGTGAAGCCGGCCGGCAGCACGTTGGAGGACGTCGACGTCTGCGCGGGCTGGCCCGCGTCGCCTGCCTGCGCCGACGTCGCGCCCGGCGCCCCATCGTGCGCGGGAATCAGTGTCGACAGGCCGCCCTGGTGGACGATCCATACGCCGACGAGCACCACCAGAAACACGACTGCACCGAGAAGTTTTTTCATGGTTGCGTGCCTGCAGGAAGTTATTGTTGTTTCGACGGCAATGCAGCGGCCTGTGCCGCATCGGGGCCGGGCACGGGCGTGCCGTTCATCACCGCCTGCTGTTGCGCCTGCTTGACCTCGGGATTGTCCAGCAGCGACGTCTCCATTTCGGAAAATGCCTTGTTCACCGAGCGCATCACCGAATCAACGGCCACGTCGGTCTTGATCTGCTCGAACGTATCGGCCGTCTGCCGGCCCGCGAGCTTGTTCATCTGCTGCGCCGCCTGCGACATGTCCCACATCGCCTTCGCGCGGTCGATCGCGGTGGCGAAATTCTTCAGCTCGGCCTGCACCTGCTTGTAGCGCCCCTCACGGAATGCCAGCAACTGCTTCATCGTGTCGAGCTGCGCGCGAAAGCGTGGCGCGTCGTCCGGATACTGCTTCTCGAACAGCTCGGTCTTGTTTTCGAAGTTCTTCACTTCGGTGCGGAAAGCGGTGATGCTGTCCGCGAATTTCTGCGCCGCCTGGCGCTTTTCCGCGAGCTGGTTGATGAGCGTCTCGATCGGATTCGACTGCGCTTCCTCGACGATCATCTTCACCTTCTGGTTCGCGAACTTCATCGCGACGACCGGCGCGAGATAGATCGCCCCGAGGCCGATCACGGCCGCCGTGATCAGCGCGATCATCCCCTTCAGGATGAACAGCGCGGCCGGTGCCGCGATAGCGACGCCGGCGATGATGATCGCCCATTTGATCAGCTTTGCCTTGCCACTCCCCGAACTGCCGTTTGCTTCATTCGAAAGCTGCGACATGAGTTTTTCTCCTTGAACCTCGAACTGAACTGCGTGCGTAAGCTGCGTCATGCTCAATCGAAATGCTTCGGACTCCGGTGCCGCCGCGCGCGCGGGACGGTTGACGGCACGATGCGTGGACGCGTGGCGGCGGCGTCACGACACGCCGGTGTAAGCGTCATGCGCGATACGGTATTCGGGCGCGACAGGCTGGCGCGCGACGTGCCGGCGCCGATCGGCACGGCTCATCGTCGCGGCCAGCGGGCAGACGGGAAAGTGTACCGATGCACGGTACGAAACGGGATGACGGATGCGTGACGCGACGGGCGTCGGGAAAATCGTGGCGGGCCGGCGGCTGCGGCGCCGGGATTCCGGTACGAGTGCGTGAAGGCTCATCGTTGTTCTTGTGCGCGTCGCTGATGCGGGAACGCGCGGCCAGCGCGCCCCGCTCCAAATGCACGCACGTATCCTGCGCCGACCGGCATGCAGCGTCAAGCGGTCGGCGCGGCGCGTTGCCCTTTCGCGATCGAAAGCGTGCGCGGCGCGTCAGCTTTCAGAACAGCAAGGATGTTGCCGACGCCGCGACGCATCGCGCCCGGTCGGGATGGATTTCCATCCAAGCGCGGCCCGCGGCCGGCCGACAGGATCTTATGTCGCGGCGCCGATCAAGGCGTCCGCATCGAACCCGTACAGCACGGCCGGATTGTCGACGAGCATCGCGCGGCCGACCGCCTCGTCCGCTGCGCAGGCGTGCAACCAGCCGAGCAGGTGCGCATCGTCGGGCACCGGCGACGCGTTCGGATGCGGCCAGTTGCTGCCCCACACGCAGCGCGCAGAATGTTCGCGCGCGAGCACGGTGGCAAGGCGTGCGATGTCGTCGTAACCCGGCGCACCGGATCGCGAAGTTTCGTAAGGCGCGGACAGCTTCACCCAAACGTGGCCGCGATCCAGCAGGCGCCGCAATGCGACGAACGCCGGCGCACTCGGCGCCACCGGCGTCAGGAACTTGCCCGTGTGATCGATGACGATACGCGCCGGCAAGGACGTCAGCAGCGCCTCGACGTCGGGTAGCGTCCGGCCATCGAGCTGCGGGTCGATGTGCCAGCCGAGCGGCGCGATTCGCGTGGCCATCCGCTCGAGCTCGTCCCATCGCGCGACGCCGCCCGACAGCGTCATGAACCGCACGCCGCGGATGCCTCCCGCGTGCAGCCGCTCGAGTTCGGCGTCCGGCACGTCGACCGGCAACGTCGCGACGCCACGCGCCTGCGGGCCGAGCGCGGCCAGCGCATCGAGCGTGCAGCGGTTGTCGAACCCATAACCGGTCGGCTGCACGACGACCACGCGCGCGAGGCCAAGCGCCAGTTGCACGCGGCGATAGGCGTCCACTGGCGCATGCGGCGGGCGGAACGTCGCCGTCGGCGCGAGCGGATACGCATCGTCGTAAATGTGAATATGGCAATCGCATGCGGGCGACGGCCGTGTACCGGCCAGGTCGTGCGTCATCGTGCGCCCGGCGCGGCGGATGCGTCGGCCGACCGCCAGCGTGCGAGCCGCGTCGCGTGCGCGGCGTTGACCGCGCCATTTGGCACGCGTGCGTCGAGCAGCGCGGCGAGTTGTTCGACCGTCTCCAGTGCCTGGTGCTCGACCGCCGGCCGTGTCAGTCCGCCGATATGTGGCGTGGCGATCACGCGCGGATGCGCGGCGAGTTCGGGCGTGGGCATCTGGTCCGTCGCGCGGCCGACATCGAGCGCGCAACCGGCCAGCCTGCCGCCGTCGAGCGCGTCGGCCAAAGCCTGCTCGTCGACGAGCTCGCCGCGCGACGCGTTGATGAAGCACGCGCCCGGCTTCATCGCGGCGAACGCGCGCGCGTCGAACAGGTTCGCGGTGGCGGGCGTCGCCGGCGCGAGGCACACGACGTAGTCCGCATCGCGCAGCAAGGTCGTGCGGTCGACCTGTTCGATCGACGGCGTGTCGACCCGCACGTACGGATCGCACACGAGCACGCGCATCCCGAACGCCGTCGCGATCGGCGCGAGATGGCGCGCGATCTGCCCGTAGCCGACCACGCCCAGCGTGCTGCCGCGTAATTCGCGGCCCATCTGCGGCAGCGGCGGCGTGCCGCCGTGGTACGTAGCGGCATAGGCGCCGATCCCGCGCGCGAGGTCGATCATCGCGCCGATCACCCACTCCGCGACGGCCGGCCCGAAACCGGGGCTCGCCTGCGTGACCAGCACGCCGAATTCGCTCGCCGCGTCGACGTCGACGGTACGAATGTCGACCGCGCAGCGCAGGAACGCGGCGAGCGCCGGCAGCTCCGCGAACAGCGCGCGCGGCGCCGGCGTCTGCCGGTACGCGATCATCGCATCGCAACCTTGGGCGGCGGCGATCAGCTCGTCCGTGCCGAGCTCACGGTCGAGCGGATTGCACGTGACGTCCGCGATCGCCTGCAGCGCGCGCAGCGCCTTCGCACCGAAGTAGTAATCGAGCATCCCGGACGGATGGGTCACGTAGACGCGCGTCATGCGGAGGCTCCGTTCGATTCGACCGCTCGCGGCGGCGGCGCGACCGATGCGCGCTCGACGAGCGTGACGCCCGGGAACACGCACTGCCCGGGCTCCGACAGGTCGCCGTCGTGCCGCATCACGCGCCGCACCATCTCCGCGGCCATGTCCGTGACGGGCAGTTGCACCGTGGTCAGCGCCGGCCACGAGATCGCCGACAGGAAGTGACCATCCATCCCGACGACCGACACATCGTCCGGCACGCGCAATCCGCCGTCGCGCAGCCCGGCCATCAGGCCCAGCGCGAACAGGTCGTTGACCGCGACGATGCCGGTCGGCCGCGCCGGATCGGCCGCGAGCGCGGCGCCGAGCGCACGCCCGACCTCGACGATCACGGCGTCGCCGTATTCGTTCGCCGGGCCGCCATCGAGCACTTGCGCATCGGCGCCCGCGTCGCGCGCTGCCGCGAGAAAGCCGCGAATCTTGTCGCTGCGGCTCACGGTGACGCCGGCCACCGTCGCGAATGCGAGCCGCGTATGGCCCGCGGCGACGAGACAGGCGGTTGCGAGCCGCGCAGCCGCCTCGTTGTCGGCCGTCACGTGATCGACCTTCGATTGTGCGCCGGGCGTTGCGCGGCGGTCGTAGCTGACGACCGTCATCCCGCGTTCGGCCGCGCGTTCGAGGTGGCTTTCGTCGGCAAGCGACGAGATCACGATCACGCGCCGCACGCCGTGCGCGAACAGGTCGTCGAAGAACGACGCCTCCTTGCCCGCGTCGCGGTACGTGTTGCCGATCAGCACGCGATGGCCATACTGCTCCTGCGCGCAAGCCTCGATCTCGCGCGCGATGTAGCCGTACATCGGATTCGCCATCGACGGCACCAGCAGCCCGACGAGCGGCGTCTGTCCCGTCTTGAGCTGGCGCGCCAGCGTGCTCGGCCGATACTGCAGCGCATCCATCGACGCCTTCACGCGTTCGAGCGTCTCCGGCTTCATCTGATCGGTGCGGCCGTTGAGCACGTTCGAAACCGTGCTGACCGAAACGGCCGCATGACGGGCCACGTCCTGAATCGTACTCATGTCGTCTTGCAATGAACGGGCTACAGGCCGAAACGGGCCGGCAGCCACAACGAAAACGCCGGTGCGAAGATCAGCGCCACGAGGGCGACCAATAGCACCAGCAGGTATTTCACCATCGGCCGCGCCACGCGCGCGACCTCGGTCCCCGTGATCGCGCAGGTCGTAAACAGCCCGAGCCCGACGGGCGGCGCGAACAATCCGAGCCCCATCGCCACCACCACGACCGTCCCGAAATGCAGCGGGTTGATGCCGAGCTGCAGCGCGATCGGCGCGAGCAGCGGCCCGAAGATGATCAGCGCGGGCGCGCCTTCGAGCACGGCGCCGAACACGATCATCAGCAGCGCCGCCAGCAACAGGAACGCCGTCGAGCCGTACTGATGGGCAAACGCTGTCATTGTGCCCGAGACGAGCGCGGGAATCTGCTCGATCGACAACGCGAACGACACGCTCGACGCCGCCGCGACGATGAACAGGATACCGCTCGCCATCGACGCCGCACGGACGAACACGCGGCCGACCGAGCGCCAGGTCAGTTCGCGGAACGCCGCCCAGCCGACCACCAGCGCATAGACCACCGCGAACGCCGACACTTCCGTCGACGTCGCGATGCCCGACGTCACGCCCTTGCCGATCATCGCGACCATGATCAGCGCGACGAGCGCGCCGCCCGCGAGCGGCAGCCACGCGCGGCGCTCGACGAACACCGCGTCGACGTCGATCCGGCGTCCGCAGATCACGGTCACGACCGCCAGCGACGCGGCGAGCACGGCCGCCGGCACGATCCCCGCGACGAACAGCCCCGCGATCGAGATGTTCGCGACGAAGCCCATGATGATCATGTTCACGCACGGCGGGATCGTCTCGGCCATCACCGCGCTGCACGCCAGCAGCGCCGCGGTTTCGTCGGGATCCTGCCGCGCGCGGCGCACGGCCGGCATCACGACGCCGCCCACCGCCGCGATATCGGCCAGCTTCGAACCCGACACGCCGGAAAAGCACGCCGTCGCGAAGATCACGATCAGCCCGAGCCCGCCGCGCACGCGCCCGAAGATCCGCAGCAACAACTCGACGAGCCGCGCGGACATCCCGTTCGACTCCATCAGCAAGCCGGCCAGCACGAAGAACGGTACGGCGAGCAGCACGAAGTGATCGGCACCTGCCATCACCTGCTGCGAGTAGACGAGCAGCGGCAGCGTCGGATCGGCGAGGAAGTAAAGCAGCGCCGAGAACGCGAGCACGAAGCCGATCGGCACGCCCAGCACGAGCCCGCCGACGAAGCCGGCGATCAGCAACGCCCCCGGCGCGATCGCATGCTCGGGCCGCAGCGCGTTCCAGCCGTACACGGCGCCTGCGAGCACGGCGCAGCACGCAAGCGTGCCGAGCACGCGGCGGCGCGGCGCGTTCAGTGCGTTCGCGAGCGCGAACACGCTCATGAACAGCGCGCCGAACATCATCGGATACACGTTGATCCATCCCGGCAGGCCGCCGGTGGTCAACTGATCGTACGAATCGCCGAGCAGCTGCCACGACGACGCCAGCAGGTTCAGCGACACCGCCGCGACGATCCAGTGCCCGATCTGCACGAGCGCGCCCTGCCAGCGTGCCGGCAACCAGCCGCGGAACAGGTCGATGCCGACGTGCTGACTGCGGCCGAGCACCGTCGCCGCGCCGAAGAACACCAGCACGATCATCAGCGCGCTCGCGACCTCCTCGGCCCAGTCGACCGGATCGTGCAGGAAATAGCGGAAGACGACCGACACGAACACGACCAGCACGTCGACGGCCAGCACGGCGGCCGACACGTATTCGATCCAGCGCATCGCCGCATCCAGCGCGCGGACGGCGCGCACGGGACGCCCTGGGTCGACGGCCGGCGCGACGCTCGAAACGGAACCGGTATCCATCGCTCAACCCCGCGCGGCAGCGATCGCCGGAAACAGCGGCGCAGTCGCCGGATACTGCTTCGCGAATGCCATGTAGAGGCGGTCGTGCATCGCCTGCCGCAGCGCCGTGCGCTCGGCATCCGCCATCGGATGAAACGTCATTCCGTGCTGCTTCAGCGCCGCCTCCGCCTGCACGGCCTTCTGCGTCGCGATCGCGCGCTGCTGCGCGGTCGCGTCGGCCACCGCGCGGTCGAACGCCGGGCGCAGGTTTGCCGGAATCCGCTCGAGCGCGCGCCGCCCCATCACGACGGTCATCGCCGCGAACACGTGGTGCGATTGCCAGCACGACTTGACGATCTCGTCGAAGCGGCTCGCGAGCACGGTGGCCGGATCGTGCTCGAGCCCGTCGACGACGCCCGTCTGCACGGCCATGTAGAGCTCGCCGAACGGAATCGGCGTCGGCACCGCGCCCATCACCCTGAAGGTGTCCATGAATGCCGGCGTCGGCAACACGCGCAGCTTCGTGCCCTTCACGCCCTGCAGCGCCGTCACCGGCTGCTTCGTGAACACGCAGCGCCCGCCGAAGTGCGAGCCCCACGTCAGCACGGCGCAGCCCGCGCGCTTTTGCAGCAGCGCGTTCAGGCTGGTGCCGACCTGGCCGTCGAGCACCTTCGCGACGTGCGCATAACTGTCGAACAAGTAGCCGAGATCGAGCATGCCGAGCTCCGGCGCGACCGTGGCCCAGATCGACGAGCCGGCGATCATCATGTCGATCGCGCCGATCTTCACCTGCTGGGCGACGTCGCTCTCCTTGCCGAGCTGGCTGTTCGGAAAGTAGTCGACCCGAATCGCGTCGCCGACGCTCGCCTTCAGGTTCGCCGCGAGGCGCTCGTACCACACGTAGTGCGCGGCGTTCTGGTCGGCCGGCATCGACGACGAGCAGCGCAGCGTCACGGTCTGCGCCGCGCGACCGATTTCCGGCAAGCCGCCCGCGACCGCGAGCGTGGCGGCGGACGCCGTTTGCAGAAAGCGCCGCCGGGTGAAGGTACTCATGGCCGTCTCCTTTCCAATCGTGTCTTCCGACGCGACTGTATCGATTTAGTGTATCGATACAGTAATACGACGACCGATGAGGGCGAAATGCGGGTTTTCCCGTGACGGGCATGAAAAAAGCGGGATTGCTAGCGGCAATTTCGGACCGGAGCGTGACGCGGAGCCGGCGCATTTCGGTCTTTCGCGCCCCTGGCGTGCGTCAGCGTGTCGGCGGATATCGTCAGACAACTGACTTTTTCTACACGACGACGCCGTCCGCCCCTTCCGTCAGAAACTGCCCGACCATCGCGTTGAACAGCGGCAGCGCCGGATTGTCGTTGTCCGCGCGCCACGCGAGATACAGCTCTGCCGCCACGTCGACGCCCGCGAGCGGCCGGAACACCACGCCGTCGACATGCAGCTCGCGCGCCGAAGCCGGCACCAGCGCGGCACCCAGCCCGGCACGTACCAGGCCGAGGATCGTATGCGTCTGCCCGACGTAATGCAGGTAGTTCGGCAAGCGCCCCGCGCTGGCGAACATCCCCGAGATCATGTCGTGGAAGTACTTGCCCTCGTTCGGCGAATACGCGATGAACGGCTGCCGGTCCAGCTCGTCCGGGCCGATCCGCTCGTACGCGGCCAGCGGCGTGCCCTGCGCGACCGCGACGAGCATCGGCTCGCGCTGCACGAGCCGGTATTCGAGCGGATGGCGCGCCGCGCGCTGGCGCACGAAGCCCGCATCGAGCATGCGCGACGCGAGCGCGTCGATCTGCACGGTCGACACCATTTCGCGCAGTTCGACGTCGACGTCCGGCAGCGCGTGCGCCGCATGCGCGAGCAGCGCCGGAATCATTCGGTACGCGCTGACGGCCGTGAAGCCGAGCGTGATGCGGCCAGCCCCGCCGTGCGCGACGCGCTGCGCGGCCTGCTCGGCCCGCGCGGAAAACTCGAGGATGTGCCGCGCGTCGCGCAGGAAGCGCTCGCCGGCCGCGGTCAGCCTGACCTGCCGGCTGCTGCGTTCGAGCAGCGCGATGCCGAGCGCGTGTTCGAGCAACTGGATCTGCCGGCTGAGCGGCGGCTGTGTCATGAAGAGCCGCTTGGCCGCACGGCCGAAATGCAGCTCCTCGGCCACCGCGACGAAGCAGCGAAGCTGGTTCAGTTCAATCATTCAATTCCTGAATCAATCGATAGCCTTTTGATGTTAGACCAACATCGATTCGATTCCTATACTCGGTTGCACCTGATGCGCGGCCCGCGCCGCGCACGACGACCGAGACCTTCATGACCATCGACATCCTGCTTACCCAGCCACTTCCCGACGCCATCGACGCCGAACTGTCCGCCCGTTACGCGGTGCATCGCCTGTACGCCGCCGACCAGCCGGACGCGCTGCTCGACCGCGTCGCGTCGCGCATCCGCGGCGTCGTCACGGGAGGCGCGAACGGGTTGTCCGCCGCGTTGATGGACCGGCTGAGCGCGCTCGAAATCGTCGCGATCAACGGCATCGGCACCGACGCCGTCGATCTCGACCGCGCCCGCGCCCGCGGCATTCACGTGACGACGACACCCGACGTGCTGACCGATGACGTCGCCGACATGGCGATGGGGCTGATCCTGATGACGCTGCGCGACCTCGGCGCCGGCGAGCGCATCGTGCGCGCCGGCCGCTGGGGCAAGGCTGCGCAGCCGCTCGCGACGCAGGTGACGGGCAAGCGGCTCGGCATCGTCGGCCTCGGCCGCGTCGGACGCGCGATCGCGCAGCGCGCGCAGGCGTTCCGGATGCCGGTCAGCTACTTCGGCCCGCGCGAACATCGCGACAGCGGCTACCGCTACGTGCCCGACCTGGTCGCGCTCGCGCGCGACAGCGACGTGCTCGTGCTCGCGGCATCGGCCGATCACGGCAACGTGCTCGTGACGGCCGACGTGCTCGCCGCGCTTGGCCACCAAGGATTCCTGATCAATGTCGCGCGCGGCAAGCTCGTCGACGAAGCCGCGCTCGTGCGTGCGCTCGCGGACGGCACGATCGCCGGCGCGGGCCTCGACGTGTTCGCGGACGAACCGCGCGTGCCGGCCGCGCTGCTCGAACTCGAACGCGTCGTCGTGCAGCCGCACCGCGCGAGCGCCACGCACGAGACGCGCGACGCCATGGGCCGGATCGTGCTCGCCAACCTCGCCGCGTGCTTCGCTGGCCAGCGCCCGCCGACCAGCGTCACGAACTGAGCGCCGCCCGCTTTCACCGACCACGACACCAAACCAATCACCTTCGCACGACGAAGGCCAGGAGACTCGCATGCCCAATCGATCCAGCGGCAGCGCCGCCGTCGCCGCGTCGCCCGCCTCATCCACCGCGTCGCGCACGATCGGCCGCGTCCGTTACACGGTCCTCGCGCTGATCTTCGCCGTCACCGTCGTCAACTATGCGGATCGCGCGACGATGTCCATCGCCGGCACGGGCGTCGCGCACGACCTCGGGCTGACGCCCGTGCAGCTCGGCATCGTCTTTTCCGCGTTCGCGTGGGCCTATGCGATCGGCCAGATTCCGGGCGGCTGGCTGCTCGACCGCTTCGGCGCGCGCCGCGTGTACGGCCTAAGCCTGCTGCTGTGGTCGGTCTTCACGATGCTGCAGGGCACGGTGGGCTGGTTTGCGGTGCAGGGGGCCGCCGCGACGTTCGCGCTGTTCGCGATGCGCTTCATGCTCGGCCTGGTCGAATCGCCGGCGTTCCCGGCCAATTCGCGGATCGTCGCGTGCTGGTTCCCGACTGCCGAGCGCGGCACCGCATCGGCACTGTTCAATTCCGCGCAGTACATGGCCGTCGTGCTGTTCGCGCCCGCGATGGCGTGGCTGACGCACGCGCTCGGCTGGGAACACGTGTTCCTGTGGATGGGGATGCTCGGCGTCGCGCTGTCGGCGCTCTGGTTCGCGTGGTATCGCGAACCGCACAGCCATCCGCGCGTGAGCGACGCCGAGCGCGACGACCTGCGCCAACGCGGCGCGCTCGTCGATCTCGAGGCGAACCGCGTCCGGCACCGGCAGCGCGTATCGTGGCGCGACGCATCGCAGCTGTTCCGCCACCGGAACCTGTGGGCGATCTATATCGGCCAGTACGCCATCACGGCGCTCACCTATTTCTTCATCACGTGGTTCCCGATCTACCTGATCAAGGGCCGCGGCATGACGATCATGGAGGCCGGCTGGGTCGCCGCGCTGCCGGCGCTCTGCGGCTTCACCGGCGGTGTGCTCGGCGGCGTGCTGTCGGACTGGCTGATCCGGCGCGGCGTGCATCCGTCGCGCGCACGCAAGACGCCGTTCGTCGCGGGGATGGCGATGGCGACGCTGCTCGTGCTCGCGAACGGCGCGTCGTCGAACACCGTCGTGATCGCGCTGATGACGATCGCGTTCTTCGGCAAGGGCCTCGCGGCGGTCGGCTGGGCCGTGCTTGCCGATACCGCGCCGGAAGGCATGGTCGGCCTGAGCGGTGGCGTGTTCAACGGCCTCGGCAACATCGCGGGGATCGTCACGCCGCTCGCGATCGGCTATTTCGTCGCGCACACGGGCTCGTTCGCGGGCGCGCTGTGGTTCGTCGCAGCACACGGGCTGATCGGCATCGCCGCCTACGCGTGGCTCGCCGGCCGCTTCGACCGGATTCGGGTCACGCCGCACGCATGACGCCCGGCGCCGCCGGGCGAGCGAACCGCCGCAGCATCACGCGCGCTGGCGGCTGCCCGGCGTCGGCTCGACCGCGAGCCGATCGAGTTCGCGCAGGTCGTTCTCCAGCGCGGGCGTGAGGGTCGTGCGCAGATGGTCGAGGAAGGTGCGGATCTTCGCGTCGAGATAGCGGCGTGTCGCATAGACGGCATACACGCTGACCGTCTGCAGCCGGTACTCGGGCAGCACGCGAATCAGCCGCCCTTCGCGGATGTCGTCGAGCACGGTGTACAGCGCGACGCATGCGATGCCGCGCCCTGCCCGCACCGCGACGCACAGCGCATCCGGTACGTTGACCTGGAACGGTGCCGGCTGCAGCTCGTACACCGTCTCCTCGCCGTCGCCGCGCTCGAGCCGCCACTCGCTGGCCGGCGATGCGGGCGTATCGAGGCGCAGGCACACGTGGTTCGGCAGATCATCGGGCGTCGTTGGCGTGCCATGCCGCGCCAGGTATTCGCGCGACGCGACCAGCACGCTGCAACTCGTTCCGCAAGTCTGCGCGACGTAGCCGGAATCGGGCAGCTGCGACGCGGTCACGATCGACACGTCGTAGCCTTCCTCGACGAGGTTCGGCATCCGCTGCGCGAGCGTCAGCTCGATCGAAACGTCCGGGTTGTCTTCCTGGTAGCGCACGATCGACGATACGACATGACTCTGCCCGAGCCCCGTCATCGCATGAATGCGCATCTTGCCGCTCGGCCGCAGCAGCGCGTTGCGCGCCTCGGCGTTCGCGTAGTCGAATTCGGCGAGGATCGATTTCGCACGCTCGAAGTAGCGCTCGCCGCTTTCGGTGAGGCCGAGATGGCGCGTCGTGCGATGCAGCAGCCGCGTCTGTACGTGAGCTTCGAGATTCGACACCGCGCGCGACACCTGCGCGGTGGTCGCATCGATTTCTTTGGCGACCGCGGTGAAACTGCCGGCTTCGACGACGCGCACGAACAGGCGCATGTTTTCGAGCATGTCCATTGAATTGGCTTGGGGAGTGTCGGTAGAGAAACGTCGGCGGCGCTCGCGTCAGACGGGAATTGGGGCGCGCGCGCGAACCATGCGCAAGCGATCACCATGCCGGGGAACGGGCGGGAGAGCGGGCATCGCGTGCGTGGTTGTGGCATATCGGGGGATTCGGTGGCCCGAATTGTACGCCGCCGCAGACAAATTTGCGCGGTTGCAGCGTCGCCAAGCTTTCATCTAATGAAATGTTTTTGCAAGACGGACGCGTCGCGCGCCTGCAACGTCTTGATGCAGCGCGACAATTTATATCACAATGCGATATAATCTGCGCCTTCCTTGCGCTGCGTCATCCGCGTCGTCATTTTTACCGCTTATCGTCCATGTCGTCAGGCTCCTCCCCGTCGCGCCGCACATTCCGCCAATGGCTGCACAGCTTCATTCCCCATCCGATGACGCTCGGCTGGCGCGAGCGCATGCGCTCGTGCACGGGCGCGCTCGTCGGCATCGCGACGGTCGGCGTCACGATGCGGCTGCTGCCCGGCGTGCCGGGCCTCGTGCCGCTGCTCGTCGCGCCGATGGGGGCGTCGGCGGTGCTGCTGTTCGCGGTGCCCGCGAGTCCGCTCGCGCAACCGTGGTCGATCATCGGCGGCAATCTGGTGGCGGCGACCGTCGGCGTCGCATGCGCGCAGTCGATCGCCGATCCGATCACGGCCGCCGCGGTTGCGGTCGCCCTCGCGATCGGCGGCATGTTCGTCCTGCGCTGCGTGCACCCGCCGTCGGGCGCGGTCGCGCTGACGGCCGTGCTCGGCGGCCCCGCGATCCGCTCGCTCGGCTTCGGCTTCGTGGTCGAGCCGATCGCGCTGCAATCGGCGATCCTGCTGTCGGCCGCGCTCGTGTACCACGCGCTGACAGGCCACCGCTATCCGCACGGCGGCGTGCGTCCCGACGCGAAGCCGCAAGGCAGCCGCGCCGCGCCGGCACGCGGCGGCTTCACACGCGCCGATCTCGACGCCGTGTTGAAACGCCGCGGCGAATGGCTCGACGTCGATCCGGACGACCTCGAAATGCTGCTGCGAGAAACCGAGATGCAGGCGTATGCGCGCACGTTCAGCCAGCTCACGTGCGCCGACCTGATGACGAAGAACGCGATCGAAGTCGCCCCGTCGACGTCGTTAGCGGCTGCGCTGACACTGCTCGATCGCCATCGCGTGAAGGCACTGCCCGTCGTGGACGGCGACGATCGCCTGATCGGCATCGTCACGCGCGCCGACCTCACGCGCCAGTTGCGCCGCCCCGCTCCGCTGTGGCAGCAACTGGCAGCGCGGCTGCCGCAGTCGTTCGGCGGCCAGCCGCCCAGCGTCGCGACAGTGATGACCCGCGACGTCGCGTCCGTGCCGCAGACCATGCCAATCACCGCGCTGGTGCCGCTGTTTACACATTCGGGCCACCACCACATCCCGGTCGTCGACGCATCGCGACGGCTCGTCGGCATCATTACGCAGACGGATCTCGTCACGGGCCTGTACCGGCAGACGCGGATGCTCGAGGCCGCGTAACGCCGACGAAAAACGAAATGTGCTCCATTCCGCTGAAAATCGTCCATTTATATCATATTGTGATATATTTCACATTGCTGAAACTCCTGCCCGACCGACCGCAATGACCGATACCCGACGCTCACTGACCAAAGCCGATTTCCAGCAACTGTCCGAGTTCCGCTACCAGATGCGTCGCTTCGAGCGCTTCTCCGAACGCGCCGCGCAAAGCGAAGGCGTGACGCCGCTGCAGTATCTGCTGCTGCTGCACATCAAGGGCTACCCGCATCGCGAATGGGCCACCATCGGCGAACTCGCCGAACGCCTGCAGGCGCAGCATCACGGCGTCGTCGCGCTGGTGACGCGCTGCGAGGCGCTCGGGCTCGTGAAGCGCAAGACGAGCGAAGCGGACCGCCGGCAGGTCGAGGTCCACCTCGAGGAAGCCGGCGAAACGCTGCTCGCCCGCCTCGCGGCCATGCACCGCACGGAACTGAAATCGCTCAAGGGCACGTTCCAGGTTCCGCAGATCGATTATTGACCCAGGCTTGACCAACCTTTCCCTGCTCCGATGAACGCACCACACAAACGCGATTTCTCGACCAACGAACGCCTGCCCAGAATAGCATTGCTGGCTGCCGGGATCGGCGTGCTCAGCACGCTGGCGGCGTTCGTGCTGTTGAGCCTGATCCACCTGTTCACGAACCTGTTCTTCTTCCAGCAGTTCTCGTTCGCCGACCGCTCGCCCGCCCACAACACGCTCGGCGCGTGGGTGATCATCGTGCCGGTGATCGGCGGGCTGATCGTCGGGTTGATGGCGCGTTTCGGTTCGGAGAAGATCCGCGGCCACGGCATTCCCGAAGCGATCGAGGCGATCCTGTTCGGCAAGAGCCGCATGTCGCCGAAGGTTGCGATCCTCAAGCCGCTGTCGTCCGGCGTCGTGATCGGAAGCGGCGGCCCGTTCGGTGCCGAGGGCCCGATCATCATGACGGGCGGCGCGCTCGGCTCGCTGATCGCGCAATGCGTGCACGTGACCGCAGCCGAGCGCAAGACGCTGCTCGTCGCGGGCGCGGCCGCCGGCATGACCGCCGTGTTCGGCACGCCGGTCGCCGCCGTGCTGCTCGCGGTCGAACTACTGCTGTTCGAATGGCGTCCGCGCAGTTTCCTGCCGGTCGCGCTCGCGTGCGCGGTGGCCGGTTTCGCCCGCGCCGTGTTCTTCGGTGTCGGCCCGCTGTTTCCGCTGGCCACCGCATCGCCGACGCCCGTCGCGCTGCTGTCGTGCATCGTCGCGGGCCTGCTGTCGGGCATGCTCGCATGCGGCCTGTCGGCCGCGCTGTACCGCATCGAAGACGCCTTCGCAAAGCTGCCCGTGCACTGGATGTGGTGGCCGGCGCTCGGCGCGATCGTGATCGGCATCGGCGGCTGGCTCGAGCCGCGCGCGCTCGGCGTGGGCTACGACGTGATCGGCGACCTGCTGCACCAGCACATCGCGCTGAAGATCGCGCTCGCGCTGCTGATCGTGAAGGCCGTGATGTGGGTGATCGCGCTCGGCTCCGGCACGTCGGGAGGCGTGCTGGCCCCGCTGCTGATGCTCGGCGCCGGCCTCGGCACCGTGCTGTCGCCGGTGCTGCCCGGCGGCGATCCGGCGCTCTGGCCGCTCGTCTGCATGGCCGCGACGCTCGGCGCCACCCTCGGCGCGCCGCTGACCGCGATCGTGTTCGCGTTCGGCCTCACGCACGACGCGAACGCACTGCTGCCGCTGCTCGCCGCGACGCTCGTCGCGCACGGCTTCGCGACCGTCGTGATGAAGCGTTCGATCATGACGGAAAAGATCGCGCGCCGCGGGTATCACATCTACCGCGAATACGGCGTCGATCCGCTCGAACGCCATGACGTGGCCGAAGTGATGACCTCGGCCGACGCGCTCGTCACGATCGACGGCGCCGCGACGCTGGACGCGGTCGAGTCGCAGTACTTCGGCGTGAAGCAGACGCACCGTGCATACCCGGTCGTGCAGAAGGGCCGCCTGCTCGGCGTCGTCGATCGCGCGACGCTCGACGCGCAGCGCGCGCAGGCCGGCCCCGGCGCCGTGCTCGCGAATGCGTTCGCCGATCATGTGCCGGCGGTCGCGCAGGCGCACGAAACGTGCCGCGTGGTCGCCTCGCGGCTCGCGATGCTCGGCCTTGAACGCCTGCCTGTCGTCGACGATCCGCAATCGCTGCGCATCATCGGCATCGTCTCGCGCAGCGACTTGATCAAGCCCGCGCTCCAGCACTTCGACGACGAACAGAAGCGCGAACGCTTCCGTCCGGTCGTACCCGTCAACCTGCGCGACGCAGGTGTACGCAAGGCCGGCTGATACGCACCGCGCGCGCCGCCGTGTCCGGCGTTTAAACTTCCTTGACAATCGATCGGACGAAAGTTTGTCATCATGGTACTCATGCGACGGGGCCATCATTCAGCCGTTCCACATCGTCATCCAATAAAGAAGCGTCGCGGCGCGACATGCAGACACATGCAGCACGCCGCGGCCGTCAATCCGCCACACGTCAGGGCAGCGAGCCGACATCACGACGCATGACGTCGCTGTCGCGTCTCCACACGGACCGCGCACGACGCATGCCGCCGCGCGACAGAACGCATTGCATCCGGATTGCCGTTTGGCAAGCGCGTTTACAACTTGTTTCGGAATCGCCGGAACCGCATTCGTCCGATGCAATCTCACAGGCACGCAGTTCTGCTGCGCATCCCACTCAATCAATCACGACTCGAGGGAGATAAAACGTGAACGTGAAATACTTACCGCTCATCGCATTGACCGTGGCAATTTCTGCTCACGCGGCCGATCCGGCCGTGCAGAACGTGGGACAAAGCCAGAAGGCCGCCCCGGACGTCTCGGCGTGCATCGCCAAGACCTGGGCCGACAAGTCGCAACAGCAGGTGATCTCGCAGAACGTGCTCGCCAACGGGCTCGCGACCGATGTCTACGCACCGGGCCAGCAACCGCCGAACGGCGCGGCCGCGATGGTTCGCCCATCGTCGAAGCCGGGCGCGACGACGTGGGTCGGCGTGCGCGGCGACGCGGCTGCCGCCGGCGACATCAGCGCCTGCCTGTAAGCACCGCGCCGGACGGCGTTGCGCCGTCCGCATGCGACAAGCCCCGCTTCGGCGGGGCTTTTTTGTTTTGGCGCACGGGCCGCGCGCACGCGCGGCAACCGTGCTTGCGCGCTTACAGGTAGCTGCAGACGTAGTCGAGCGTCTCGAGCACTTCGATGTCGAAGCGGCTCTTGCCCGGCACCGAGAACGATTCGCCGGCGCCGTAGGTCTGCCACTCGCTGCTGCCGTCGAGCTTCACGCGGCACTTGCCGGCCTGCACTTCCATCAATTCGGGCGCGTCCGTGCCGAAGTTGAGCGCGCACGGCAGGATCACGCCGAGCGTCTTGCGCGTGCCGTCCGGGAAGAGCACGGTATGCGACACGCACTTGCCGTCGAAATAGACGTTCGCGCGCTTGACGACCGATACGTTGTCGAATTGGGTTGCACTGGTCATGTGATGCCTCTGATTGCTGGATGCCGGATGGCGATGTTGTTGGAGGCCGGCCGGAGCGGCGGGCCGGCCGCTATGATACCGGCTCGCGGCGGGCGTGCCGCAAGCCGGGTCGATCGCAGGCGTGCGACCGATAATCAGGATCACTATTCGATGTCTTGTGTGGCCCGCATGGAGCAGCTCATCGGAGCCCCTTGCGTCGCGCGGAATCGCGCAGGCAGTCGAGCAGCATTGCCGCAGCCGGCGTGAGCGGACTGTCGCGGCGCGTGACGACCTGCACGGACACGCCGGGCAGCCGCTCGCGGATGGGCAGCACCGCGAGCTGGTCGCGCGCCCACTCCCCTTGCAGCAGTTGTTCGGGCATCGACGCGATCAGGTCGCAGCCCGTCATCAGGCTGTGCGCGAGGCCGAAGCTCGGGCATTCGACGACCCGCTGCGGCACCGGCAGCCCGTAGGCGATGAACGTGTTGAACAGCACCTGGGTCGAGCTTTCCGGCGACGGATTCATCAGCCAGTCGGCCTCGACGAGATCGGCGAGCGACGTAGCCGACGCGAGCGGATGCCCCTTGCGCGCGACGATCAATGATCGGCTCGCATAGAGTTCCGCGTGATCGAACTCGGCCGCCAGCAGTTCGGGCACGACGACGGCCACCGCGAAATCGAGGGAGCCGTCGTGCAGCCGCGGCAGCGCGACGCCCGGAAACCCTTCGATCAGATTGACGCGCGCGACCGGAAAGCGCCGCCGGAACGCGCGAAACGCGTCGGGCAGGATCGTCACCGCGGCGGCCGGCGTGATCGCCGCCGCGACCGCGCCCGTCATCGCGCCCTGCGCCTGCTCGATGTCGTCGCGCGCACGCTGCATCTCGGCGACGATCAGCCGCGCGCGCACCTGCAACTGCTGACCAAACGCCGTGAGCTGCACGCCGCGCGCGGTGCGCACGACGAGCGACACGCCGAGCGCGATCTCCAGTTCCTTGACCGCCTTCGTCAACGCCGCCGGCGACACGTTCAGGCGCCGCGCGGCCGCGCGGATGCTCCCTTCGTCCGCGACGGTGACGAACGCTTTCAACTGATGGTATTTCATGGCGGCATGCGTGATTCGTGGAAACCCTGTGCAGCGCGCCGCATGCAGGCTCAGGGTATTCCCGAGCGGCAACCGGTGGTGTGCACCAAAGCAATTTAGCAGCTTCTGGTGCGCAAAAGAAATTTATATCCTTTACCGTCATATGCGCGTCAGACGTCCACCGGCCCCACAGGAGACACCATGCTGCAAGCCGCGAACCCCGTCATCCCCGGCGTCGCCGCGATCGCCCCAGACCTCATCGAAGTGCGCCGCCGCATCCATGCGCATCCGGAACTCGCGTTCGAGGAAACGCTGACGAGCGATCTCGTCGCGGAACTGCTCACCGGCTGGGGCTACGAAGTGCATCGCGGCATCGGCAAGACGGGCGTCGTCGGCGTGCTGCGCGAAGGACAAGGCACGCGCACCGTCGGCCTGCGCGCCGACATGGACGCGCTGCCGCTCGCCGAGGCCACCGGCCTGCCCTACGCGAGCCGCCATGCGAACAAGATGCATGCCTGCGGCCACGACGGCCACACCGCGATGCTGCTGTGCGCGGCACGGCACCTGGCCGCGACGCGCCAGTTCTCAGGCACGCTGAACCTGATCTTCCAGCCAGCCGAGGAAAACTTCGGTGGCGCGAAATCGATGATGGACGACGGCCTGTTCGACCGCTTCCCGTGCGACGCGATCTTCGCGATCCACAACATGCCGGGCCGCGCCGCCGGCGACATGGCATTCCGCACCGGCGCCGCGATGGCGTCGGCCGACCGCGTGACGATCACGCTGCGCGGCGTCGGCGGTCATGGCGCGATGCCGCACTTCGCACGCGATCCGATGTCGGCCGCGGGCAGCATCATGGTCGCGCTGCAGACGATCGTCGCGCGCGAGGTCGATGCGCAGCATGCGGCCGTGATCACGGTCGGCAGCGTGCAGGCCGGCGAGACCTTCAACATCATTCCCGAAACCGTCGTGATGAAGCTGTCGGTGCGCGCACTGAACGCCGACGTGCGCGCGCTGCTCGCCCGCCGCATCGAAGCGCTCGCGAAGGGGCAGGCGGAAAGCTTCGGTGTCACCGCGGAAGTGGATTACGACTACGGCTACCCGGTGCTCGTCAACCACCCCGAACCCACCGCGTTCGCGGCCGACATCGCACGCCGGATGCTCGGCGCCGAGCGTGTCGAGACCGAGGCCGCGCCGCTGATGGGCAGCGAGGACTTCGCGTTCATGCTCGAGGCGCGCCCCGGCTGCTATGCGTTCATCGGCAACGGGATCGGCAGCAAGGGGGGCTGCATGGTGCACAACCCCGGCTACGACTTCAACGACGACATCCTCGCGATCGGCGCGAGCTACTGGGTCCGCGTCGCCGAAGCTTGGCTCGCGGCCTGACGGCCCTTCATCACGCAGTTCCGTGCTTTAGCAGGGGAACCCCATGGAAACGTCCGCCCTTCCGTTCGCCGGCTCGCCGGCCGATGCCCGCGCCGCCGCGAAGAAACGCCGCCTGATCGCGGCCGCCGCGGTCGGCAACGCGCTCGAGTTCTACGACTTCACGGTCTACAGCTTCTTCGCGATCCTGATCGGCAAGCTGTTCTTTCCGGTCCACTCGTCGTTCGGGCAGCTGATGCTCGCGGTCGCGAGCTTCGGCGTCGGCTTCGTCACACGTCCGCTCGGCGGCCTCGTGATCGGCATGTATGCCGACCGCGCCGGCCGCAAGAAGGCGATGATCCTGACGCTCTTGCTGATGGCGCTCGGCACCGCGACGATCGCGGTCGCGCCGACCTTCGCGCAGATCGGCATCGCCGCGCCGCTGCTGCTCGTGCTCGCACGCCTGCTGCAGGGGTTCGCGTCGGGCGGTGAAGTCGGCGCGTCGACGACGCTGCTGCTCGAACAGGCGCCGCAGCATCGTCGCGGCTTCTACGCGTCGTTCCAGTTCTCGAGCCAGGGGCTCGCCGCGCTCGCCGGGGCGCTCACCGGCGTCGCGCTCACGTCGACGCTCAATGCCGCGCAGCTCGAAAGCTGGGGCTGGCGCGTGCCGTTCATCATCGGCACGCTGTTCGTGCCGTTCGGCTACTGGCTGCGCAAGACAGTCGAGGAAGTGCCGGCTGCCGCACCCGCCGCCGCGCATGACGAGCCGGTCGCGTCACTGCCGCTCGCCGACGTGCTGCGCCATCACGGCAAGGCTGTGTTCGCGGGCCTCGGCGTGACGATCGGCGGCACGTCGATCCACTACATCATCGTGTTCTACATGGCGATCTACGGCGTGCAGGTGCTGCACCTGCCGACCTGGCTGTCGATGACGGCAGGCTGCGTCGCCGGCGCAATCCTGATGCTCGTGACGCCGATCGGCGGCCACCTGTCCGACGTCTACGGGCGCAACCGAATCGTGTGGTGGACGCGCATCGTGCTGATGGCCGCGATCTACCCGGCATTCATCGCGCTGAACCGCTGGCCGGGCGCCGCGTCGCTGCTGTCGATCATCGCCGCGCTGTCGATCGTGCATGCGATCAACATCGGCGCGACCGGCGCGATGCTCGGCGAGCTGTTCCCGCGTGCGGTCCGGGCGACCGGCGGTGCGCTCGTCTACAGCGTCGGCGTCGCGATCTTCGGCGGCTTCGCGCAGTTCTTCGTCACGTGGCTGATCGCAGCGACCGGCAATCCGAACGCGCCCGCGTGGTATGCGATCGGCTGTGGTGCGATGACGCTGCTCGCCATTCGTTGCATGGACGAAAAGGCCGGGAAGGCGCTCGATTAACCGACGGGCGATGCGCGGCACGTGCGCGGCCGCAACGTCGTCGATCCACCGACCCCGCCGGTTCCGGCGGGGTCTTTCCTTTGGTGTGGTCGACACTGCTCACATGAACCGGCAGTGCCAGGCGCCAGAGGACCGTCCGTCGCCATCAACGCAACAAGGCACGGGCCACCGTCGCCCGTGCCTTGTGCGCGCTACGCTCCGTTCAGAACGTATGCATCATCCCGACATACGCGCCCGTCTGCGACTCGCCCGTCATCGGGCTCGTGCCCGACGTCGCGT
>NZ_LOWY01000035.1:0-150702 GCF_001524185.1 Burkholderia sp. FL-7-2-10-S1-D7
GGCGCGATCGTCGAGGACGACCGCAAGGACGATTTCTTCTCGAATCCGAAGTCGGATCGCGCGAAGGACTTCCTCGCGAAAATCCTGCACTGAGCACGCGTGCGTCGCGCGCTTCGTGCGCGCGGAAAGCGCAAACCGCCCGGCCGAACGCCGGGCGGTTTTTTTTCGCCTGCCGTCCGTCGCCCGCCGCTGGCGACGAACGGATTCCGGCCCCCGGCGTTACCAGCTGTAGCGGTAGCCAACCTGCCCGGTGATGCCGCGCCGGTAATCGCCGCCGATGTTGCGCGCATATTTCACGTTCGCGTACAACTCGCCCGACTTGCCGAAGCCCGCGGTCACGCCAAGGCCGAGCTCGTACCACGTGCGGCCCAGGTGCGTCGCGAACGGCGTGCCGCCGACGACGGTCTGGCCTGGCGACAGGAAGTCGTGCAGCACGTCGGCCGTGAAGTACGGCGTCGCGGCGCCGCCACCCGCGTTCGCGTCGAGGTTTGGCCGGAAGATGCGCACGCCGACGCGTCCGCGCAACGCACTGGTCGTCGTGCCCGACACGGCCGACACATTGTCGTCGAACCCGTTCAGCTTCAGGTACTGGTACATCAGCTGCGCCTGCGGCTCGACCGCGATCGGTGTGCCGCCGATCCCGAACGGCTTGCCGACCTCCTGCGACAGTGCGATGCCGAAGCCGTTCTGCGATGCCTCGTTGCCGTAGCTGTCGCGATAGCGGTTGCCGTAGTGCGTGACCTGGCCGACGCTGTCGAAGTAGGTGCCGTCGGACAGGTAGCGCGTCCAGTAGCCGCCGATGCTCTGCGCGTGCATCTCGACCGAGCCCGTCGACGTCGACAGGCCCGCTGCGTCGGCGCGTGCCATGTCGCTGAAGCTCGCGTTCGCGACGCCGATGCTCGCCGTCACGCCCGCATGCGTGCTGCCGCCGCCGGGTGCCTGATCGAGCGTCCAGTCCTTGCCGAACTGCGCGAAGAACGTGCGCTCGTCGGCCGCGAAGCGGCCCGCGTTCGCATCGAGGCTCTGTCCGCCGATGCGGCCCCACACACCGTCGCGGTTGCCCGACGCCTGCTTCTCGAGGTTGTAGATGTCGCCGACGCGCTCGTGCAGCTTGCCGAGCGTCGAGAAGCCGTAGTCCGCGTTCAGCAGCGGCGTCATCGCATAGCCTGCGACGCCCGGACGGTACGCGAGATTGCCGCCGCCTTTGATGACGTTCGGGCCGACCGGATCGCCCGGGTCCGTCGGGTCGAGTTGCGAGCGCAGATACCAGCCGTTCGCATCGCTCTGTCCGCCTCGGTAGAGCCGGTATTCGTATGCGCCGGCCTGCACCGGGCCAGCGAGATGGAACGCCGATGCGGAGGTCGTGCCGCCGTTGGCCGTGACGACCACCGGAATCCCTTCGCCCGTCGTCTGCGCGCCGGTGCCGCCTGTGTTCGCGATCTTCAGCCCCGTCGTGCCGGTCGCGGCACCGCCGTTCACGATCAGCCGGTCGGTCGGCGAGGCATCGGCGCCGAGATAGGTGTTCAGCGCGATCGTGCCGCCGTTGCCGACGTAACTGCCGGTCGTCAGCGTCCGGTAGCTGCCTGCCGCCGTCGGCGCGCCGGACGGCGCGGCGAATGCAACCAGACCCGCGTTGTTCAGGCTGCTCAGCACGGAGCTGCCGGTCATGTGCCACGTGCTCGTGCCGTCCACGGTGAGCGCGACCGGATCGATCTTGCCGGTGAGGGTCGTGCCGTTCGTCAGGAACACGTTGCCGGTGCTCGACGCGTCCGACACGATGTCGCCAGCGAGATTCACGGCCGATGCGTTGAAGGTCGCGGTGCTCCCGTTCGCGAGGTCCAGCAGTGTGCCGTTGCCGGCCGTCACGACGGTGCCGTTGCGCACCGCGATATCGACCGTGCCGCCGCGCGCCGCGAACGCCGGCCCGGCGACGGACGCGACGCTGCCGCCGTCGACGAGCACTGCGCTCGTCGCGCCGGTCGCGAGCGTGTCGGTGCTCAGCACGCCGGCCGTCGCGCCCTTGAGCGTCGTGCCGGTCAGCGCGAGCACGCCGCCGCCGTCGACCGTCGCGCCGTTGCCGGCCGCGCTCGTGATCGACGAACCCGTGTCGCCGATGCGGCCGCCGTTCCGTACGACGAGGCCGTCGGCTGCCGTGCCCGCCGTGGAGACCTTCGCGCCCGACAGCAGTGCGGTCGCGCCGCCGCCCGCCACGATCGCGTGCGCGCCGGCACCCGTCGTCGTGACGGTCGTACCGTCGGCCGCGAGCGTCGAATCCGGGCCCGTCACGAAGAGGCCGCGCGCGTCGTCGCCGACGGTGCGCACGACGGTCGCCGCATCGGTCGCGATGCGCGCGCCGGCGCCCGTCGACGACAGTCCGTCGGCGCCGGCGCCGGTCGTGCCGATCTGCGTACCTGACAGCACGATCGTCGTGTTCGAGCCGAGGTTGTCGATGCCGTTGCCCACGCCCCCCACCGCGATCGACGTCGCGCCGGCTGCGATCCCGCCGCCCGACACGGTCGAGTCGATCAGCACGCCGTCGGCGCTGCCCTTCGCGACGACGGTGCCCGCGCCCGACAGGGCGACCGACGCGCCGGTACCCGTCAGGTGAACGCCGGCGATGCCGTCGTCCGCCTCGATCGTGCCCGCGTTGGCAAGCGTTGCCGACGCGCCCTGCACGAGCGCACCGGTGCCGTTCGATACGCGGATCGCCGACGCGTTGTTCACCGTGCCGAGCGTGCCGATGACAACCCCCGTCGAGCCGGCGCCGGTCAGCAGCACCGTATTGCGGTTCTCGAGCGTGCCGAGGTTTTGCGCGACGAAGCCGGTCACGCCGGCCGTCGACGACGCGACCGCCGCGTTGTTGGTCAGCGTCGTCGCGACCGGCGTTCCGGCGTTCGCTCCGGTAAGGGCGTGTGCCTGGCCGTCGACGGTGCCCGCGATCGCGCCGGCCGCATTCAGGTCGATGGTCGCGCCCGAGTCGATCGTGCCCTCCGCGCCGCCTTCGACTGCGACCGCGATGCCGTCCGCGCCGTTGACGTTGTAGGTGGCGTGGCCCGTGGACAGCGTCGTGCCGGCACCCGTGGCGAGCACGCCGCGCGCGCGCTGGCCGTTCACGTCGGTCGTCAGCGTGCCGGCCGCCGACGCGCCCGTATAGGCCGCGCCGCCCGCGATGCGGAACAGCGTCGAATCGTCGGTATCGACGCTCAGGTGCTGCGCGGCGACGTTGATCTTCGAGCCAGCGCCGTATGCGTAGAAACCGATCTGGTTCGTGCCGGACATGAAGGCGGGCACGGCGTTGGCGTCGACGTTGATCGTCGCGCCCGAGCGCGCGTGGACGCCGATCGCGCCGTTACCGGTCAGGTTGAGCGCGCCGTCGACCGTGGCCTTCGCGCGCGGCCCTTCGGCCCACACGCCATAGTTGCGCGTGTCCGACGCCGAATCGAGCCCGCCGGCCACGTTGATCGTGCCGGTCGACGTCGCGGCCGTCGCGGTCGAACCGGTGCCGACCACCATGATGCCGATGCCGTTCACGCCGTTCAGCGTGATCGTGCCCGTGTTGGTCACGGTCGCGGCCGTATTGGCCGCGAGCATGCCGACGTTGGCGAACGGCGTACCGGGTGCCGCACCGTTCACGATGATCGTGCCCGCGTTGCGCAGCGTGCCGGACGACGAACCGATGCTCGCCATCCCGGCGCCGTTTTGCGTCTGCGAGCCGATCACGATCGAGCCGAGGTTGCTGGCGGTGCCCGATGCGCCGAGCAGGAGCCCGTAGGAATGCGCGGACAGCGCGACGTCGTTCGCCGCTGCCCCTGGTCCGTATTGTGCCGCACGGCCGAGATAGATCGTGCCGCCGGCCGCGTTCGTGAAGGCGCCGCCGGCCACGAAGCCGCCGATCACCTGGCTGTCGAGCGTCGTCGCGTTGACGCCGACGTTGATCGTGCCGGCGTTCGACGCGTTCGCACCGTTCGTCACGGCCACCGCGTAGTTCTGCAGGTCGGGGCGGTTGCCGTCGAGCGTCCATGCGCCGACGTTCATCACCCCGTTGTTGACGAACGAGGTACCGGTGCCGCTTGCGTACACGCCATTGCCCTCGGTGTACGCGTGGAAGCCGAAGTTGTCGGGCGGCGCGCTGCTGCTCGTGTCGAAATTGTCGCCGGACGCATAGCCGGACGAGATCGTGCCGCTGTTGACGCCGCTCGCGCCGCTCAGCAGGCGCACCAGCGTGAAGTCGCCCGACAGGCGGCCGTCGTTGACGAAGTGCGCGCCGTTTTCCGCGAGGACGGCCGAACTCGAGACGATCGTATTGGTGCCGCGGAAGTCGATCTGGCCGTCCTTGCCGATTTGCAGTGTCGCGTTCGCGCCCGTGCCGTGCATCGCCGACAGATGATCGATCGGCAGCGTGTTCTTGTCGCCCGACGATACGTTGTTCTGATACTGGAAGGTTTGCTGCGAGAACGTGACGGCCTGGCCGAACGCGCTGTCGTAGGCGGCCTGCGAGCCGAGCGCGCCGCTTTGCACCGAGCGCACGAGAAAGTCGTTGTACGCGGCGAGCGACGCGGCGTCGGTGACGGTCCACGTGCTGCCGTCGAATGCGGTGAAGGTGCCCGCGTAGGCCGGGACGTCGACCTGGAGATTGCCAACGGCACCGCCGCTCGCGAGATAGTCGCCGGTGCCGAGCCAGACCTGGTTGCGCGAATTCCAGTTGACGACGCTTTTTGCTGAGCCGGCGCCGTCCGCGAAGGTCAGGTCGGTCTGCTTCGGCGCGATCGAGATCGCGTTGCCGGCCGCGTCTGGCGCATTCGCGGGATTGCCGATCGACACGTTCAACGTGCCGCCGGTGTTGTCGACGGTGCCGATCCGCAGGTTCACGTACTGGTTCCCGTTCACGTCATGGTAGACGGGCACCTCGTTCGAGCCGGCCGTCGACGCAGCGAATGCGGACGAGCTGTACGTGGCGATCGACGTATGGGTGCCCGTAATCGTGTCGGGCGTGCTGACGCTCTGCGTCTTGCCGCCGAGTGACAGCAGCGGCTGGTTCGGGTTGCCCGACACGATGGACGTATTGCCGATCGGCGTGAGCGTATAGCCGGGGTCGCCGGCGGCACCCGTCCATGCACCCGTCACGCCGACCGTGTCGCCGCCCGACACGGTCGTGGCGCCGGCCAGGTTGTCGTTGACGGTTGGGCTGACGCTGCCGAGCGCGCAACTGCCGCCGCTCGCGACCGCCGAACCGTCACCGCAGGTCGATGCGTACGCGGAGCCGGCCGACAGCGCGGCCAGCGCGGCCCCGAGCGCGGCGACGCGCAGCGGCGAGCGGCGGATCGCCGTGCGGCCGTCACGGCGGCTTGCGGCCGATTGGTTGCCCGAACGCTTGCCGCGCGCCCGGGCCGTTTCCGCAACCGCGACCCAGCAGCCGGCGGTTTCGCTCCATATCGATCGAAATGAGTGATTCACGACAAGCCCCTCTTTCTTCTTTTGAAGTGGTATTCGCCGTCTGCGGCGAATGCGCATTCCACGGTGATGTGTGTTTCGAATGGGCGTGCGGCAGCCATGGCTGCGTCGAGTGCCAATCAGGATTCGTTACACCGAAGATGGAGCGAGTCTACTAATCGACGGGATGGTCGATTTTCGAAAAATCAAGATATGTGGGGATGGTAACGGTATGGAGTGGTATTTATGGATTGTGTGGTTAATCGAACTGAAAGCCTTGGTGGGGAAGGGTTTGGTTGGCTTTCCTATAGACCGGGCGGAATCGCCAGGTCGGTGGGATAACGCACGGTCAGTATCGGGCTCGTGCTTTAAACTACGGCTTCCGGATTATCCGTTTTAGACCGCTTTTATCTTGTTTTTTATCGGTTAATTATTTTCGCTTGAAAATTAATAAAATAAAAGCGGATGTTGTGTGGCGATGATCGCGTGCATCCAATGGTGATCTGAATGAAACGCGAAACGTCGCCGGGCGGAGACTTTCATTGCCGGTGATCACCGGCAGTGATGCGCGCGCACAAGCGGAAGGCGGGAAGGGCGGGCGCCCGGGAGCGCGGCGCGCTCAGTAGTCGATCGGGTCGTCGGCGTCGTCCGCGGTGCTGGCCGCCACCGCCTCGCGCCGCACACCGCCGCACGGGGCCGACGCCGATGCGTCGAGCGCCGGGTTGCGCAGCTTCTCGAGCACGCGTTCGGGCACCGGAATCTGCATCCGCGCGGTGACGTCGCCGCACTGGAACATGATCAGCTCGCCCGGTTCGAACGAGGTCCAGATTTCGTTGTCGGTCAACGGCTGCGTGGCGATCACCGCGACGCGATCCTCGGGCGTCGTGTATTTCGCAAAGTCGATTGACAGGTCTTCGTCGACCAGATGCGCGGTCGAGAACGGCCAGCGCCGCACGATGTAGTGCAGCCGCGTCGAGCAGTGCGCGAAGAGCGCCTGGCCGTTCGACATCAGGAAGTTGAACACGCCGTGATCGGTGATGCCGCGCGTCAGCTCGCCGACGCGCTCGAACAGCTCCGGCAACGGCGGCTGCGCGCCGGGGAACGCTTCGCGCAGCCCCTGCATCAGCACGCAGAACGCCTTCTCGCTGTCGGTCGTGCCGACCGGATGGTAGACGCTGCCGTCGAGGTCGGGTTCGTAGTCCTGCAGATCGCCGTTATGCGCGAAGATCCAGTGCCGCCCCCACAGCTCGCGCATGAACGGGTGGCTGTTCTCGAGCAGGATGTGACCCTGTGTGGCCTTGCGGATGTGCGCGATCGTGTTCTTGGACTTGATCGGGTAGCGCTTCACCATTTCGGCGATCGGCGACGTGGCCGACGCCTGCTGGTCGATGAACAGGCGACACGCCTTGTCCTCGAAGAACGCGATCCCCCAGCCGTCGGCATGGTGATCGGTGAGGCCGCCCCGGGCCGCGAAACCTGTGAAGGAGAATGTGACGTCCGTCGGCGCGGCGCAGTTCATTCCTAGAAGTTGGCACATTTTACTTGGGGCGGGGGCGGAAGCTGGGTAACCAACCGGGTGAACCCCGGTACAATGTGGCTTCTAGCATATCACCGAGCCTTGAGCGGAAAAAAGCGGATTCCGCCGGCCGAAGGCCTCGTGTTGCGGTTTGCCGTCAGTCGGGCCGCGCACGTGCGTTCCGGCCCCGCAGATGGCCAGCCCGTTCCTACAACGCCTCCTATGACTGCCTCGAACGCTTCCTCTCCGGCGACGCTCACGCTCGCCCGTCCCGACGACCTGCACTTGCACCTGCGCGACGGCGACATGCTGGCCGCGGTGCTGCCGCACACGGCGCGCCAGTTCGCCCGCGCGATCGTCATGCCGAACCTGAAGCCGCCCGTCACGACCACCGCGCAGGCACAGGCGTATCGCGAGCGAATCCTGGCCGCGCTGCCGGCGGGCATGGCGTTCGAGCCGCTGATGACGCTGTACCTGACCGACAACACGGCGCCCGACGAAATCATCCGCGCGCGCGACAGCGGCTTCGTGCATGGCGTGAAGCTGTATCCGGCCGGCGCGACGACGAACTCCGACCATGGCGTCAGCGATCTCGCGAAGTGCGCGAAGACGCTCGAGGTCATGCAGGAAACCGGCATGCCGCTGCTCGTGCATGGCGAGGTGACCGATCCGGCGATCGACATGTTCGATCGCGAGAAGGTGTTCATCGACCGCGTGATGACGCCGCTGCGGCGCGATTTCCCTGGCCTGAAGGTCGTGTTCGAGCACATCACGACGAAGGACGCGGCCGACTACGTGCGCGACGCCGACGCGGCGCCGGGCCTGCTCGGCGCGACGATCACGCCGCAGCACATGCTGTACAGCCGCAACGCGCTGTTCGTCGGCGGGATTCGCCCGCATTACTACTGCCTGCCGGTGCTGAAGCGCGAAACGCACCGCGTCGCGCTCGTCGAAGCCGCGACGTCGGGCAACCCGCGCTTCTTCCTCGGCACCGACAGCGCGCCGCACGCGCGCGACGCGAAGGAAACCGCGTGCGGGTGCGCGGGCTGCTACACGGCATTACACGCGCTCGAGCTGTATGCGGAAGCGTTCGACCAGGCCGGCGCGCTCGACAAGCTGGAGAATTTCGCGAGCCGTTTCGGCGCCGATTTCTACGGGCTGCCGCACAGCACCGAGACGATCACGCTGCGCCGCGAGACGTGGGAACTGCCGCGCGAGGTCTTCGCGGGCGATACGCCGGTCGTGCCGCTGCGCGCCGGCGAAACGATCGGCTGGAAGTTCGCGTGACCGGCACGCCGCCGCGCGGGGCCGGCCTGACGGCCGGCGGCGGGGCGGCGGTATTCGCGCAGATCGACTGGTCAGCGCCGTGGCTCGCGCCTTACGCGGCGCCCGGTCGTGCGCTGCAGGCGGCTGCGATCACGGGCGAGACCGCGTTGCTCGACGCGTTGAACGGTGCGCTGCGCGGCGGTACGCGGGCGAGCGGCCGCGGCCGGCCGCTGCGCTTCGTGCCGCAGGCGGAGCTGCCGCCAGGCATCGCATACGAAACGCATATCGCCGACACGGGCGGCGTCCCGACCCGCCACAATCTTCATGACTTCTTCAATGCGCTCGTCTGGTTCGCGTATCCGCGCACCAAGGCCGCGCTGAACGCACGCCAGGCCGCGGCGATCGACGCCGCGGGCGGTGTCGGTCCCGTGCGCGGCACGCTGCGCGATGCGCTCACGCTGTTCGACGAGAACGCCGCGCTGTTCGTGACGTCCGACCGCGCGCTCGCCGACGCGCTGCGCGGCTTCAACTGGCAGCTGCTGCTGGTGGCGGCGCGCGACGCGTGGGGCACGCGCTGCGAGGCGCGGCTCGTCGGCCATGCGCTGCTCGAGAAGCTCGTCACGCCGTACAAGTCCTGCACCGCGCACACGTGGATCGTCGAAGTGAGCGACGACTATTTCTCGTGGCCCGACGCGCAGCGTGCCGCGCATGTCGATGAGCGGATCGCCGGCGAATTCGCGACCCGTGACCTGACGAGCCGTGATTTCGCGCCGCTCCCGGTGCTCGGCGTGCCGGGCTGGTGTGACGCGAATGCCGCGCCCGCGTTCTACGACGATCCGGCGGTTTTCCGCAGCGGCCGCCGTTCGCGCGCTGCCGGCGGCGGCGCGCAGTGCTAGAATGCGCGTCGCAAAGCAGGCCAGGCAGTCGCGGCCTCGCCGCCTTCGGGCAGGCGAGGGCGAGGAAAGTCCGGACTCCACAGGGCAGGGTGATGGCTAACGGCCATCCGTGGCGACACGCGGAACAGGGCAACAGAAAGCAAACCGCCGATGGCCCGGCGCAAGCCGGGATCAGGTAAGGGTGAAACGGTGCGGTAAGAGCGCACCGCGGCGACGGCGACGTTCGCCGGCACGGTAACCTCCACCCGGAGCAATTCCAAGTAGGCAGGCGCGCATTTTCGGATGCAGGACGGGGCCCCCGTCTCGTCTGCGGGTAGGAAGCTTGAGCGCGTCAGCAATGGCGCGCCTAGAGGAATGGCTGCCACGCGCTGTGCGCTTCGGCGCGCAGCGTGCACAGAATCCGGCTTATCGGCCTGCTTTGCCGCTCGAATGCGAAAGGGCCGGCGCTCCGTCAGGAGCGCCGGCCCTTTTTTTCATGCGTGGCTGCCGGGCGTTCAGGCCGCGACGATGTCGAACGAATGCGTGAGCTCGGCCGTCTTCGCGATCATGATCGACGCGGAGCAGTACTTGTCGTGTGACAGGTTGATCGCGCGCTCGACCGTCGCCGGGTTCAGGTTGCGGCCCGTAACGGTGAAGTGGAAGTGGACCTTCGTGAACACCTTCGGATCTTCGCTCGCGCGCTCGGCCTTCAGCGTGACCGAGCAGCCGGTGACTTCCTGGCGGCTCTTCTTCAGGATCAGCACGACGTCGTACGCGGTGCAGCCGCCGGTGCCGACCAGCACCATTTCCATCGGGCGCGGCGCGAGATTATGGCCGCCACCTTCCGGTGCGCCGTCCATCGCGACGAGGTGCCCGCTTCCGGTCTGGGCGGAAAACGCCATGCCGTCCTGACCCATCCAGCTTACTTTGCATTCCATGCTTGCACTCCAGCGTTGCCTGATTCGGATTCGATCACGCATTGTAGCCCGCGGTGCAATAGTCGGCTGATGCGCTGCACGACGCGCAACGTCGCGCCGCCGCACACGGCGCCTGGCGGGGCGCCGAACGCCAATTTCCTGGCTGGTTTTAGGGGTATTACTCTAGATGCACCGGGTTTCCGGTTGCGCTATTTTCCCCAATGTATTGATTTTAAAAGAGAAAGCGCGCTCGTTCGTGAAGTTCGTCACATTTCGCATCATGGTGTGAGATTTCGTAATGCAAATTTTCTTGTGATGTCGGCGGTGCGTTCGTATAATGAGCCTCATTGGTTGTCGCGCGGCGGCAACCTCCGCATGTCTCCTCCACCCTCCTCCTAAGGTGGATTAAGCCCGAACCAGCCGTTCGGGCTTTTTTTCGTCCCATGCAAGCATCGGCGCGCAGTTTGCACGCTCCGATGCGTGTCGTTGACGCCGTTACGCGGGCTGTCGTGCGACTGCCTGCGATGCCGCGCCGGTTGGCGTGTCGGTCGAACCGGCGGAAGGCGGCGGGACCTGCGCGGCCGATGCGTGTCCATGACCGCGCGCGCAGAAGTGGCGTACGCGTTCGCGTACCGCGCGCAGGCGGGCGATGCGATCTTCGGCATGGGCGCCGCGAGCGTCGGCGATACGGGTGTCGAGTGCGTCGAGCTTGGCCTCGCAGCCGGCCCGGGCCGCGACGGCGGGCGCGGCGGCGGCCAGCAGCGCGGCCGCGAGAAGGGGCGTAAGTCGTTGATTCATCATGCTTGCTTGTTGTTTTTCCGTTGTCGGCCGGTCTGGCGCGGCAAGGTCAGGTACCGCGCGTCGATGGGTGCCTCCCCGGGCGCTCGGTTCGCCTGGCATATCGGGGCACGACCGGATTTTGGCCCATTTCGGGTGCCGCCGGCACGGGACGTGGATTCTTTTTGACCGCGCTACCGTATTTCCTTTATAATTCAGGGCTTTTCCGCATTCATGCCCACGGAAAAAGAACAGGGAGAGCCTGCACCGCGCCTCGAAGCGCACACAGACAAGCAGGAAGAACACATCGGGCAAAGCATTTTTTTTGGATCGATCATGAAGACGTTTTCCGCAAAAGCCCATGAGGTGACGCGTGAATGGTACGTGATTGACGCGACGGATAAGGTTCTCGGCCGTGTTGCCAGCGAAGTGGCACGCCGTCTGCGCGGCAAGCACAAGCCTGAGTTCACCCCGCACGTCGACACTGGTGATTTCATCATCATCATCAACGCAAGCAAGTTGAAGGTCACGGGCAACAAGACTCTGGACAAGAAGTACTACCGTCACTCGGGCTACCCGGGCGGTATCTATGAAACGACGTTCGGCAAGATGCAAGAACGCTTCCCGGGCCGTGCGCTCGAGAAGGCGGTCAAGGGCATGCTGCCGAAGGGCCCGCTCGGCTACGCGATGATCAAGAAGCTGAAGGTCTACGCTGAAGCGACGCATCCGCACTCGGCTCAACAGCCGAAAGCGCTCGAGATCTAAGGGGAGCCCACATGATCGGTAACTGGAACTACGGTACGGGCCGCCGCAAGAGCGCAGTCGCACGTGTCTTCATCAAGGCTGGCAAGGGCGACATCATCGTCAACGGCAAGCCCATCGCTGACTACTTCTCGCGCGAAACGTCGCTGATGATCGTGCGTCAACCGCTGGAACTCACGAACCACGGCCAGACGTTCGACATCAAGGTGAACGTCAATGGCGGCGGCGAAACGGGTCAGGCAGGCGCAGTGCGCCACGGCATCACCCGCGCGCTGATCGACTACGATGCGACGCTGAAGCCGTCGCTGTCGAACGCAGGTTTCGTCACGCGCGATGCACGTGAAGTCGAGCGTAAGAAGGTTGGTCTGCGCAAGGCACGTCGCGCAAAGCAGTTCTCGAAGCGTTAATTCTGCTTCATGGCCGCGCCGCTTCCGGGCGGCGTTCGCCGGAAAAACCGCCAGTTTTCGCGCTGGCGGTTTTTTTATGCCCGCGCGGCGGTGCCCCGCGGGCGGTTTCCTTTACGGAAATCAACAAGAACCTATTGATTTCATGGACATCAGCACGATCTTCTGATCGGCCCTACAATAGCGGCTAAAGCTTTTTGGAGAGTTCGCATGAACGCTGTTACCGAATCCGCAGCAACGACCGCCGAAATGCCGGTACCGTTCGTCTTCACTGACGCCGCGGCCGACAAGGTCAAGCAACTGATCGACGAAGAGGGCAATCCCGACCTGAAGCTGCGCGTATTCGTGCAGGGTGGCGGCTGCTCGGGCTTCCAGTATGGCTTCACGTTCGACGAGGAAGTCAACGAGGACGACACCGTGATGAACAAGAACGGCGTCCAGCTCCTGATCGACTCAATGAGCTACCAGTACCTGGTCGGCGCCGAGATCGACTACAAGGACGACCTCAACGGCGCCCAGTTCGTGATCAAGAACCCGAACGCAACGACCACCTGCGGGTGCGGCTCGTCGTTCTCGGTCTGAGCGCACGACGGAACCTGTCCGGTTCGCCGGAATGAAAAACGGGGCTTCATGCCCCGTTTTTTGTGCCCATGGGCGGCGCGAACCGCCGAACCGAGCGGCCTGCGTGTCATCGCATCCTGGGCCATCCCTCAGCGCGGATAAAGCGCGCCGAGTACGCGCGCGTCCGCGGCACCCGTCACGCTCGCGAGGTTGCCGGGCTGGCGCGCGGTGAAGCGATACGCGAGCCAAGCGAACGCGAGCGCTTCGACCTGCTGCGGCGGCACGCCGAGCGCAGCGGTCGTATCCACCGTTGCCGGCACGCCAGCCTCGCGCAGTGCATCCGCGAGCGCGGCGAGCAGCACCGGATTGCGGGCGCCGCCGCCGCAGACGAACACGGCCCTGCAATCCGTCGCATGCTGCGCGACTTCGCGGGCGACCGAGATGGCGGTGAGCGCCGTCAGCGTCGCCTGCACGTGTTCCGGCGCGACCTGCGCGAACGCGGCGAGCTTCGCGTCGAGCCACGCGGGATTGAACAGGTCGCGGCCGGTGCTTTTCGGCGGCAGCGCGGCGAAGTAAGGCTCGTCGAGCAGCGCGTCGAGCAGCGGCGCGTGCACGGTGCCGCGCGCGGCGAACTTGCCGCCGTCGTCGTACGGCTTGCCGAGGTGGCGCGTCGCCCATGCGTCGAGCAGCGCGTTCGCGGGCCCGCAGTCGAAGCCGCGCACGTCGCCGCCATCACCGGGCAGGATCGTGATGTTGCTGATGCCGCCGAGGTTGCAGACGACCCGCGTCTCGCCCGGCGCGCCGAACATCGTCGCATGGAACGCAGGCGCGAGCGGCGCGCCGTGGCCGCCGGCCGCGACGTCGCGGCTCCGGAAATCGGCGATCACGTCGATATGGGCAAGCTCCGCGAGCAGTGCCGGATTGTTGAGCTGGCGCGTGTAGCCGCGCTCGGGACGGTGCCGGACCGTCTGGCCATGCACGCCGATCGCGCGGATCTCGTCGCGCGACAGGCCGGCGGTGCGCTGCAACTCGTGACAGCACACCGCGTAGCGTGCGACGAGCGCGTTCGCCGCGACCGATTCGCGATCGATCTCGTTGTCGCCGGGCTGCTGCAGCGCGAACAGCGCGTCGCGCAGCGATTGCGCGAAGCCGACGAACGCTTCCGCGAGCACGACCGGCGCGCGGCCGGTCTCGAAACGCACGGCGACGCCGTCGACGCCGTCCATGCTGGTTCCCGACATCAGTCCGAAGTAGATGCCGTCGGCCGGATTGGCGGGTTGCGGATGTCGTTGCGGCACGATGGGTTCTCCTGGATCGAGCGGCGCGGGCCGGTGCCACGCGCCTTGCGCCCGATTATCCGCGCAACCTGACGCATCGTTAAGCGATGCACGCGCAAGTTATGGGAAAATCCCTGTCTTTGCGACATTCTTCCCGGCACCGATGAGCACCGAACCCAGTTCCAAGCCTGTTTTCCCGATTACCGACGAAGTCCGCCATGCGCTCGCCGTCACGAAGCGCGGTGTCGACGAACTGCTGATCGAGGAAGAGTTCGCGCAGAAGCTCGCGCGCAGCGCGGCTACCGGCACGCCGCTGCGCATCAAGCTCGGCCTTGATCCGACCGCGCCCGACATCCACATCGGCCATACGGTCGTGCTGAACAAGATGCGTCAGCTGCAGGATCTCGGCCACACCGTGATCTTCCTGATCGGTGATTTCACGTCGCTGATCGGCGACCCGTCGGGCCGCAACGCGACGCGTCCGCCGCTCACGCGCGAACAGATCGAGTCGAACGCGAAGACCTACTTCGAACAGGCCGCGCTCGTGCTCGACCGCGCAAAGACCGAAATTCGCTACAACAGCGAATGGTCGATGCCGCTCGGCGCGGACGGGATGATCAAGCTCGCGTCGCGCTACACGGTCGCGCGGATCCTCGAGCGCGAGGATTTCACGAAGCGCTTCCAGAGCGGCGTGCCGATCTCGATCCACGAATTCCTGTACCCGCTGATGCAGGGTTACGACTCGGTCGCGCTGAACGCCGACCTCGAACTCGGCGGCACCGACCAGAAGTTCAACCTGCTCGTCGGCCGCGAACTGCAGAAGCAGTACGGCCAGGAACAGCAATGCATCCTGACGATGCCGCTGCTCGAAGGCCTCGACGGCGTCGAGAAGATGTCGAAGTCGAAGGGCAACTACGTCGGCATCAGCGAGAAGCCGACCGACATGTTCGGCAAGCTGATGAGCATCTCGGACACGCTGATGTGGCGTTACTTCGAACTGCTGTCGTTCCGCAGCCTCGACGAAATCGCCGGTTTCAAGCGCGACGCCGAAGGCGGCCGCAATCCGCGCGACTTCAAGGTGCTGCTCGCGCAGGAGATCGTCGCGCGCTTCCACTCGCAGGCCGACGCCGAGCGTGCGCTCGAAGATTTCAATCACCGCGCGAAGGGCGGCGTGCCGGACGACATCCCGTCGGTCACGCTCGCGGGCGCGCCGCTCGCGATCGGTCAGCTGCTGAAGCAGGCGGGCCTCGTGCCGTCAACGAGCGAAGCACTGCGCAACATCGAGCAAGGTGGCGTGAAGATCGACGGTGCGACGGTGTCCGACAAGGGCCTGAAGGTCGAGGCCGGCGAGTTCGTCGTCCAGGTCGGCAAGCGCCGCTTCGCGCGCGTCACGCTGACGGCATGATCGCGCTGATCCAGCGCGTGAAGCGCGCCGACGTGCGTGTCGGCGACCGCACGACGGGCGAGATCGGCGCAGGGCTGCTCGCGCTCGTCTGCGCGGAGCGCGGCGACACCGAGGCCGCGGCCGACAAGCTGCTCGCGAAGCTGCTCGGCTATCGCGTATTCAGCGACGCGGCCGGCAAGATGAACCTGCCGGTGTCGAACATCGACGGCGCGGGCGGCGCCGGCGGTCTGCTGCTCGTGTCGCAGTTCACGCTCGCCGCCGATACCAATAGCGGGCTGCGGCCGAGCTTCACGCCGGCCGCGCCGCCCGACGAAGGCGCGCGCCTGTTCGACTATTTCGTCGCGGCCGCGCGGGAGCGTCATCCGGTCGTCGAGACGGGCGAATTCGGCGCGGACATGCAGGTGTCGCTCGTCAACGACGGTCCCGTGACGTTCTGGCTGCAAGTGCGGCCCTGATTCTTTCCCGGAGACGCGCCGCGATGACCACCACGCAGATTCTCTTCATTCGCCATGGCGAGACCGCCTGGAACCGCATCAAGCGCATTCAGGGCCATATCGATATTCCGCTCGCCGACACGGGGCTTGCGCAGGCGCAGCGGCTGGCCGTCCGGCTCGCGCGGGAAGCGCACGAAGGGCAGCGGATCGACGCGATCTATTCGAGCGACCTGATGCGCGCGCAGCAGACCGCGCAACCCTTTGCCGATGCGCTTGGGCTGCCGCTGCGGTTGCGCGAAGGGCTGCGCGAACGCGCGTACGGCGTGTTCCAGGGGCATGACAGCACCGAGATCGAGACGCTGTTTCCGGATGCCTACGCCGCGTGGCAGACGCGCGACCCGGGTTTCGCGCCCGACGGCGGCGAGTCGCAGCGCGAGTTCTATCATCGCGTGCTGCATGCGCTCGAGCCGATCGTCGCCGCGCATCAGGGCGGGCGCATCGCATGCGTCGCGCACGGCGGCGTGCTTGATTGCGTGTATCGCTTTGCAAACGGTCTCGACCTGTCGGCGCCGCGCAGCTATCAGTTGCTCAACACCAGCATCAACGTCGTCGATTACGCCGATGGCCGTGCGCAAGTCGTGCAATGGGCCGACGTATCGCATCTGGATACCGCGAGCGACGACGACGGGTATCGCAAGGTACTTTGATGCGGGCATGCCGGCTACGCCGGCGTGACCGACCGGGGGCCGCCTTCCATGTCAGGCTTGGTGCGGCGGTGCTTGGCGCGTTCCGTAGTCGAGCGTGTACGCGATCCTGCCGGGCTTGTCGGCCGTAATCGGCCGGCGCAGCGCGTCGAATTCTCCTTTCGTGTGCTTCTTCCCGCCATGGATCGCATCGGCGCGGCGGTCACGGGAATTTGACGGCAAATTGAAATGATCCGAAGAGACGGATCGTCAGGCGTGCGGGCTGCCGTCGGGCGGTGTCGCGGTTGCGCGGCGGCGTGCGCGTTTCGACGCGCCGTTGACGAGCGCCCAGCGCAGCACGGGGGCGACTGCCCTGACACCGGGCCGGACTACCGCGCGTCGCAGCGGCGCGAACGTCGACACGCCGAGCATGCGCTGTGCCCAGTTCGGCAGCAGGTCGATGCCCGCATGCATGATCAGTGACGCAGCCGGCCGCAGCGCGGGCGTAGAGACCGGCACATTCAGCAGGATGTCCATGACGTCGAAGGTGCGTGGCCCGGCTTCGAGTTCGGGCTGCAGGCGCGTGAAATAGGCCGCGACTTCCGCACGCGAACGGGGAACATCCCGGGCGCCGAGCAGCTCGGCGACCAACGCCGTCTCAGCGTAGTAGCCGTCCTGCTGCTCGCCCGACAGCGACGGATTCACATAGCGCAAATGTGCGGCGAGGAAGCTCGATACTTCCGCGACATGCACCCAGGTCAGCAACGCCGGATCGTCGGCTCGGTACGGCCTGCCGTCGGGCGCGGTACCCGATACGCGCGCGTGAATCGTTTTTACGCGCTCGATCAGCGTGAGTGCGTCCGCGCGGCTGCCGAACGTCGTGCCCGTGATGAACGTGGCGGTGCGCCGCAAGCGGCCGAGGATGTCGGTGCGAAACGACGAGTGATCCCAGACGCCCGCGAGCGCGAGCGGATGGAGCGCCTGCAGCAGCAGCGCGGCAATGCCGCCCGTCATCATCGACGTGAAATCGGCATGCACGCGCCAGCAGATGGCGTCGGGGCCGAACAGCCCCGGGTCTCCGGGGGGCGACGACAGATCGATCGACGGACCGCCGCCACCTGTCGTCAGGTGCGTGACGCCGGCCACGAGCCGCTTGCGGATCGGTTCGATCCAACGCGGGCCCGGCGTGGGCGTGGCGGGGTGCGGGCTGGGCGGCGTGGTCATGGCAGGCGCGGCGCGGGCGGCGGGTTACTTCCCGTCGGCGGTATCCCACATCCCGCGTTCGGTGTTGCCGGCATCGGGCGCGGAGAGCCCGAAGTGGCGGTACGTGAGCAGCGTCGCGACGCGCCCGCGCGGCGTGCGCTGCAGGAAGCCCTGCTGGATCAGGTACGGTTCGAGCACGTCCTCGATCGTGTCGCGCTCCTCGCCGATCGCCGCCGCGAGGTTGTCGATACCGACCGGGCCGCCGTCGAACTTGTGCAGGATCGCCTCGAGCAGCTTGCGGTCCATCAGGTCGAAGCCGACCGGATCGACGTCGAGCATCGCGAGCGCGGCGTCGGCCACGGCCGCGGTGATCTGGCCGTCGGCCTTCACTTCCGCATAGTCGCGCACGCGGCGCAGCAGCCGGTTCGCGATCCGCGGCGTGCCGCGCGAGCGCTTCGCGATTTCCAGCGCGCCATTCGGATCGATCTGCGCGTTCAGCAGCGACGCCGAGCGCCGCACGATGCGCGACAGTTGCTCGGCATTGTAGAACTCGAGGCGCGCAACGATCCCGAAGCGATCGCGCAGCGGGTTGGTCAGCATTCCCGCGCGCGTGGTTGCGCCGACCAGCGTGAAGGGCTGCAGGTCGAGCTTCACGCTGCGTGCGGCCGGTCCTTCGCCGATCATGATGTCGATCTGGTAATCCTCGAGTGCCGGATACAGGATTTCCTCGACGACCGGCGACAGCCGGTGGATTTCGTCGATGAACAGGACGTCGTTGGCTTCGAGGTTGGTCAGCAGCGCGGCGAGATCGCCCGCGCGCTCGAGCACGGGGCCCGACGTCTGGCGCAGGTTCACGCCCATCTCGCGCGCGATGATGTGCGCGAGGGTGGTCTTGCCGAGGCCCGGCGGCCCGAACAGCAGCACGTGATCGAGCGGCTCGGAGCGGCGCTTCGCGGCCTCGATGAAGATCTCGAGCTGGCCGCGCACCTTTTCCTGGCCGACGTAGTCGTCGAGCTGGCGCGGCCGCAGCGCGCGTTCGAACACCTCCTCGTGCGACGAGGCGGGCGTGGCGGCGATGATCCGCTCGGCGGCGAGTTTGTCGGTTTCAATCATGCGGCCATTGTACCGCGCGCGGTCACGCGGTCGAACTGGCCGAACGGCCGACTGGCGCGCGCCGCTCGGTGGCGCGACACTGGCTGCGACAGCCGGTTCGGGCAGGTGTTATGCCTTCGACAATGCCTTGAGCGCGAGCTTGATGCCCTCGGACACGCCGGTGCCGGCCGGCACGTTCTTGATCGCGGCGAGGCCTTCCTTTTCCGAGTAGCCGAGCGCGAGCAGCGCGTTGAGGATGTCGGTCGCGTGATCGGACTGGGATGCGGCACCGGCGAGCGCACCGAGGTCCGCGCCGAGCTTGCCCTTCAGCTCGAGCAGCAGGCGCTCGGCGGTCTTCTTGCCGATGCCGGGCAGGCGCGTGAGACGTGCGGCGTCCTGCATCGTCACCGCCTGCGCGAGCTCTTGCACGCTCATGCCGGACAGCACGGCCAGCGCCATGCGCGCGCCGATACCGGTGATCTTCAGCAGTTCGCGGAAGGTCGTGCGCTCCTGCGGCGTCAGGAAGCCGTACAGCAGGTGCGCGTCCTCGCGCACGATCTGCTGCGTGAGCAGCACGACGCGCTCGCCCGTCTGCGGCAGGTTGTAGAAGGTGCTCATCGGCACGTCGATCTCGTAGCCGACGCCGTTGCAGTCGACGAGCAGGTGGGGCGGGTTCTTTTCGAGCAGGATGCCGGCGATGCGACCGATCATGGATGGCGGGAAGCGAGGAAGAAAGCGCGAGTGTAGCGCAGGTGCGGCGCGATGCCGATGGATTGGCCGTCAGGTTGGCGTGGCGGGGGGGCGATCAGGCTGGCAGGCGGGTAGGCGGATAGAGCGGTTGCAGGCGCAACGCGTGCCGCGCGCCTTGGATGTGCGTGCCGGTGCGTCAGCCGACGAGCCGTCCGCGCCGCACCCGCAGTCCCTTTTTCGCGAGCGCTGGCGCGAGGCCGCTGATCGTGCCGAGCGTATTACCGCTGTGTGCGTGGCAGATCGCCATCCCAAGCGCATCGGCCGCGTCGCTGCCGGGCTGGCCCGTGAGGTTGAGCAGCCGCGTGACCATCTCCTGCATCTGCGACTTGGTCGCGCGGCCGTAACCGACGACGGCCTGCTTCAGTTGCAGCGCGGTGTATTCGGCCACCGGCAAGCCGCCGGCGACGAGCCCGCAGATCGCGGCGCCGCGCGCCTGGCCGAGCAGCAGTGTCGACTGCGGGTTCACGTTGACGAACACCTGTTCGATCGCGGCCTGGTCGGGCGCGTGTTCGCGCACGAGCGTCGATACGCCCTGGAAGATCGTGCCGAGTCGGGTGGCCAGGTCGGCCGTTGGCGTGCGGATCACGCCGCTTGCGACATAGGCGAGCCGGTGGCCGCTGACGTCGATGATGCCGAAGCCGGTGACACGCAGGCCAGGGTCGATGCCGAGAATTCGCATGAGTGAGGAGAAAAACCTGATGCAGCGATACTACAACGAACGGTGTGCGGTGCCGGGCGCACGGTCGTGTGCGTCGGCGCCGCACAATAAAAAACCCGGCGGGTGCGATGCCGCCGGGTTTGCATGCAGCGGCCGCGCGGGCCGCATGCGATCAGTGACGGAAGTGACGCACGCCCGTCAGGATCATCGCAATGCCGTGCTCGTCGGCCGCTGCGATCACTTCGTCGTCGCGCATCGAGCCGCCCGGCTGGATCACGCAGGTCGCGCCTGCCGCCACGACGACGTCGAGACCGTCGCGGAACGGGAAGAACGCATCCGACGCGACGGCCGAGCCGGCCAGCGTAAGGCCCGCGTTCTGTGCCTTGATGCTCGCGATGCGCGCGGAATCGACGCGGCTCATCTGGCCGGCGCCGACGCCCAGCGTCATGCCGTTGCCGCAGAACACGATCGCGTTCGACTTCACGTACTTCGCGACGCGCCATGCGAACAGCAGGTCGTCCATTTCCTTCGCGGTCGGTTGACGCTTCGTGACGACGCGCAGCTCGCTCGGCTGCACGTTCTTCGAATCGAGCGACTGCACGAGCAGGCCGCCGCCCACGCGCTTCAGGTCGAACGCGTTATGACCGTCGCCGAGCGCGATTTCGAGCAGGCGCACGTTCTGCTTCGCGGCGAACACCTGCTTCGCGGCGTCCGAGAACGAAGGCGCGATCAGCACTTCGACGAACTGCTTCGCCACCGCCTGCGCGGCCGTCTCGTCGACTTCGCGGTTGAACGCGATGATGCCGCCGAAGGCCGAGGTCGGGTCGGTCTGGAATGCCTTCGCGTATGCGTCGGCCGAATCGTTGCCGACTGCGACGCCGCACGGGTTCGCATGCTTGATGATCACGCAGGCCGGTGCGTCGAACGTCTTCACGCATTCCCACGCTGCGTCCGAATCCGCGATGTTGTTGTACGAGAGTTCCTTGCCCTGCAGCTGGCGGTAGTTCGCGAGCGCGCCGGCCGGCGTCGCCAGATCGCGGTAGAACGCCGCGCTCTGGTGCGGGTTCTCGCCGTAGCGCAGGTCCTGCACCTTGTTGAACGCCATGTTCAGTGTTGCCGGGTACGCGCTGCGCGATGCGTGCTGCAGCTCGTCGGTGAGGCTCGTCAGGTAGTTCGTGATCGCGCCGTCGTATTGCGCGGTGTGCGCGAACACCTTCGTCGCGAGGCGGAAGTTGGTCGCGTAGCCGACCGCATTGCCGTTCGCCTTCATTTCGTCGAGCACGACCGCGTAATCGGCCGGATCGACGACGACCGTCACGTCGCGGTGGTTCTTCGCGGCGGAGCGCAGCATCGTCGGGCCGCCGATGTCGATGTTCTCGATCGCGTCGGCGAGCGTGCAGTCGTCCTTCGCGATGGTCGCGACGAACGGGTACAGGTTCACGACGAGCAGGTCGATCGTCGGGATGCCGTGCTGCTCCAGCGCCTGCATGTGCTCGGGCAGGTCGCGGCGGGCCAGGATGCCGCCGTGCACTTTCGGGTGGAGCGTCTTCACGCGCCCATCGAGCATTTCCGGGAAGCCCGTGTAATCAGCCACTTCGGTAACGGGCAGGCCCGCGTCGGCGAGCAGTTTCGCAGTGCCGCCCGTCGACAGCAGCTTGACGCCGAGGTCGGACAGCGACTTCGCGAAGTCGACGATGCCGGTCTTGTCGGAAACGGAAATGAGCGCTTGCTTGATCATGATGGAACCACCAATAGCCAGGGAAACGGGGACGGGACGGCCGCCTACAGCAGGCCGTGCTGCTGCAGCTTCTTGCGCAGCGTATTGCGATTGATGCCGAGGTACTCCGCGGCGAGCGACTGGTTGCCGCCTGCCTGTACGAGCACGACCTCGAGCATCGGCTTTTCGACGCAGGACATCACCATTTCATAGACGTCGTGCGGATTGGAGCCGTCTAGATCCCGGAAATACACGTCCAGGCTCTCGCGGACACATTGTTCGATGTTGTGCTTGCTCATGCTGCTAACTGGTTATGGTCGCCCCGCTCGCCCTGGCCGTTTTCCTCTTCGTCATCGACGTAGACGAGGTGGTCCGACAGCGCTTTTTGCGCCTCGAAGAATGCATTGACGGCGGCGAGCTGCTCGCGGGTGGAATCGAGCGTGTTCATCCTGTGCCGGAACCCGTTGGCACCGGAAAGGCCGCGAGTGTACCAGCCGATGTGCTTGCGCGCAGTACGGACGCCGGTGAATTCACCATAGAACGCGTAATGGTCTTCCAGGTGTTCGTTCATCACGTGCTGGATCTCGTCGATCCGCGGCGGGGGCAGCAGCTCGCCGGTTTGCAGGAAATGATCGATTTCACGGAACAGCCATGGCCGGCCTTGCGCGGCACGACCGATCATCAGAGCGTCGGCGCCGGTTGCGTCGAGCACGGCCTTCGCTTTCGCCGGCGACGTGATGTCGCCGTTCGCGACGACCGGGATGCGCACGGCCGTCTTCACGGCCGCGATGGTGTCGTACTCCGCGTCGCCGCGGTAGAGGTCGGCGCGCGTGCGGCCGTGCACGGTCAGCATCGAGATGCCGGCCGCCTCGGCGAGGCGCGCGATCGTGATCGCGTTCTTGTGCTCGCGATCCCAGCCGGTGCGGATCTTCAGCGTGACGGGCACCGCATCCGGCCCCGTGCCGACCGCCGCGACGACGGCCTCGACGATCCGCTGCACGAGCGGTTCGTTCTGCAGCAGCGCGGAGCCGGCCGCGACGTTGCAGACCTTCTTCGCCGGGCAGCCCATGTTGATGTCGATGATCTGCGCGCCGTTGTCGACGTTGTAGCGGGCGGCTTCGGCCATCATCGCCGGATCGGCGCCGGCGATCTGCACCGCGATCGGCTCGACTTCGCCTTCGTGGTTCGCCCGCCGCATCGTCTTCGCGCTCTTCCACAGCTGCGCATTGGACGCGACCATCTCGGACACGGCGTATCCGGCCCCCAGCCGCTTGCACAGCTGGCGGAACGGGCGATCCGTCACCCCGGCCATCGGGGCGACGAACAGGTTGTTACGCAATACGTGAGGGCCGATAACGGGCATTGCAATGGCACCGCCCGCGAGCGCCGGGCGTCGCGGGCAAAAAAGGGCGGAGGGAAAACGCGCATTTTACCGTATTCCCATGCCCAGCCGATTTGACCCGGTTTGCACGGCGCTGATGGCGCTGATGGCGCGCAACGCGCGCCGCGCCGCCGCGCGTCAGTTGCGCTGGCCGAACATCATCTGGCGCGCGATCGCCTTCTTGAGCGGCGGTACGAATTCGAGCGCGGTGAGCGCCGCGCCGCGCAACAGCGGAACGGGGCCGGTGTCGACCGTGAACAGCCGCGCGAGCGTGTCGGTCGCGCCGATCGTGAAGCGCCGGTCGAGCGCGCGCCGCGCGTTGAAGGTTGCGAGCGCGGTCGCTTCGAAGCCTTGCGTGGACAGCGCGTCGACGAGCGTATGCGCGTCGCGCAGCCCGAGGTTGAGCCCCTGGCCGGCGACCGGATGCAGCGTTTGCGCGGCGTTGCCGACGATCGCGATGCGCCCGTTGACGAGCGTTTGTGCCGCGTTCAGCCCGAGCGGGAACGATGCGCGCCCCGCGATCGCAACGAACTGCCCCATCCGCTCGCCAAAGGAAGCGCCGAGTTCGCGCAGGAACGCGTCGTCGGGAAGGGCGGCGCGGCGGGCCGCTTCGTCGGGCGTGCAGCACCACACGAGTGAATACTCGGCCTGGCGCGGGCCGCCGAGCGGCAGCAGCGCGAGCGGGCCTTCGTGCGTGAAGCGTTCCCATGCGACGTTCGGGCGCGGCGCCGAGACCGTGACCGTGCCGACGATCGCGGTCTGACCGTAGTCGCGGCGATGCTTGCCGGTATCGGCCTGCTGTTCGTGGAACAGCCCGCCTTCGGCGTTGACGACGATGCGCGCGCGCAGCGTGCGCTCGCCTTGCGGGCCGTCGAGTGTCAGCGTGACGCCGTCGGCGTCCTGTTGCGGCGTGCGTGCGGTGGTCGACGTGAGCCAGTCGACGCGCGTGGCGCGCACGGCCTGCGCGAGCGCCTGCACGATCGAGCCGTAGCGCACGACGTAGCCGAGCGCGGCGAGGTCGTGCTCGTCGCGGTCGATCAGCGTGCGGCCGAAATGGCCGCGCTGCGACACGTGGATGTGTTCGATCGGCGTCGCGTCGCCCGGCCATCCGAGCGTGTCGAGCAGCACGCGGCTGCCGTGCGATACGGCGATCGCGCGCGGGTCGTTCGCGCTCGCGGCCGGCTCGCGAGCGTCGATCAGCGCGATCGACGCGTGCTGCGTCGCGCTGCGTCGGCCGAGCCAGCCGGCGAGCGCGAGCCCGACGGGGCCCGCGCCGACGATGGCGAGATCGTAGTCCGGCGTGGCCGGGGAGGAAGCGGTCGTCATCAGTGTTCGTGAAACGGGGTAACGGTCAACGGCGGGTCAACAGCGAATCAACAGCGAGTCGACGGTGGCTCGACAGCGGGGCGATGGCAACCTGCGGCACGCTCACGCGCCGTGCGCCGCGCCCGCGCGCATCAGCGCCTCGATCTCGGCAGCCGCCACCGGCACGTCGCGTGTGATCAGCTCGCAACCGTGCTCGCGCACGATCGCGTCGTCCTCGATGCGGATGCCGATGTTCCAGTATTCGGACGGCACGTCGTCGGCCGCCCGCACGTACAGGCCCGGCTCGACGGTCAGCGTCATGCCGGGTTTCAGCGTGCGCCACGGCAACGCGCCGTCGGCGTCGCGCGCGGCGAGCCGCTCGCGGTAGTCGCCGCAATCGTGCACGTCCATGCCGATCCAGTGGCCAGTGCGGTGCATGTAGAAGCGTGCGTATGCGCGCTCGGCGATCACGTCGTCGACGTTCGAGAAGCGCGTCTTCGGGATGATGCCCGTATCGAGCAGCCCTTGCGCCAGCACGCGCACGGCCGCGTCGTGCGGCGCCTCGAACGGTACGCCCGCGCGCGTCGCATCGATCGCAGCCTGCTGCGCGCCGAGCACGATGTCGTACAGCGTGCGCTGCGCGGGCGAGAAGCGCCCGTTGGCCGGAAACGTGCGCGTGATGTCCGACGCGTAGCCGTCGAGTTCGCACGCGGCATCGATCAGGATCAGATCGCCGTCCCGCGCGGTCGCGTTGCCGGCCGGGTAGTGCAGCACGCATGCGTTCGCGCCGGCCGCGACGATCGAGCCGTATGCGGGCGCCTGCGCGCCATGCTTGCGAAACGTATACAGCAGCTCGGCCTCGAGTTCGTATTCGCGGATCCCCGGGCGGCACACCTGCATCGCGCGACGGTGCGCGAGCGCGGAGATGTGCGCGGCACGCATCATGATCGCGAGTTCGTGTTCGTCCTTCACGAGCCGCATGTCGTCGACGAGCGGCGTGAGGTCGAGCAGCGCGTCCGGCGCGGCGACACCCGTGCGTGCTTGCGCGCGCACCGCATCGATCCAGCCGGCGAGCTGGCGGTCGAACTCGGCCGACGCACCGAACCGGTAGTGCACGGTGCCCGCATCGGCGAGCAGGCGCGGCATTTCGGTGTCGATCACGTCGACCGCGTAGGCCGCGTCGAAGCCGAATGCATCGCGCGCGGCCTCGGGCCCGTAATGGAAACCTTCCCAGATCTCGCGATCGGCATTCTTCGCGCGGCAGAACAGGACCGATTCCGGCGCGCCGTGCGACCCGGCCGCGTTCAGCACGAGCACGGCATCCGGCTCGGTGAAGCCCGTCAGGTAGTAAAAGTAGCTGTCGTGCCGGTACGGGAAGGCCGTATCGCGGTTGCGCAGCATTTCCGGCGCGGTGGGAACGATGGCGACGCCGCCGCCCGCTGCGCGCAGTGCGGCAAGCACGCGCTCGCGGCGCTGGCGGTAGACGTCGACGGCGATGGCGGTATCGAGGGGCGCATTCATCGTGCGATTGTAGCGCCGCCGGACGCGGCGCGTGAGAGGCGCGGCAGCAAGCCGCGCCGGACGGGGCTCGGCGACGGCTGTTGCAAACCATCCACAGGCCGGCCGGGCGATTTTCTGCCCGGCCACGCCGGCCGGTTATGATCGGCGACAACGTATACTCTCGGCAGTTCCCTTAAAAAGGCAGATGATGAAATTAATCGGTTCGCTCAGCAGCCCGTTCGTCCGAAAGGCGCGGATCGTGCTTGCTGAAAAGAAGATCGACTACAAGCTGGAGCTCGAGAACGTGTGGGCGCCGGAGACGGACATTCATGCAGCGAATCCGCTCGGCAAGGTCCCGTGTCTCGTGATGGAGGATGGTGCCGCGGTGTTCGATTCCCGCGTGATCTGCGAATACGTCGATACGCTGTCGCCGGTCGGCAAGCTGATTCCGCCGTCGGGGCGTGAGCGGGTCGAAGTGCGTTGCTGGGAAGCGCTGGGTGACGGCGTGCTCGACGCGGCCGTGGCGATTCGTCTCGAACACACGCTGCGCGACGAAGCGCAGCGCAGCGCGAGCTGGATCGCGCGCCAACAGCGCAAGATCGACGACGCGCTCGTCGCGATGTCGCAGGGCCTCGGCGGCAAGACGTGGTGCGTCGGTAATCATTACACGCTCGCCGACATCGCACTCGGCTGCGCGCTCGGCTACCTCGACTTCCGGATGCCCGAACTCGACTGGCGTGATCGCCATCCGAACCTCGACAAGCATTTCGCGAAGCTGTCGCAGCGGCAGACGTTCGTCGACACGCTGCCGCAAGGCTGACCGGCCGCCGGCGGCGAATCGGACAGACCAAGGAAAGCGCCCCGCGGGGCGCTTTCCTTTTGGCGCGGCGCCCGGCGGCGGGCGATCGCGCGTTACTCGATCGAGGTGTAAACGGTTTCGCCGAGCACGAACGAATCGCTGCGCGCGATCGGCCACCATTTGTCGTACAGCGTATAGCCGCAGGTCTGGCCGTCGAGCAGCGCGCCGGGCTTCAGGTATTTCAGCAACTGCGACATCAGCCGCACCTCGTGCGGCGCGACCCGCTGCACGATGTGATGCGCGCGCAGCTCGGACGGATGGCCCAGGCCGGCCGCCTGCACGAGTTCCTGCAGCGCATGCAGCGTATTGCGATGGAAGTTGTATACGCGCTCGGCCTTGTCGGGCACGACGATGGCGCGCTGGCGCACCGGGTCCTGCGTGGCGACGCCGGTCGGGCAGCGGTCGGTGTGGCAGTGCTGCGCCTGGATGCAGCCGACCGCGAACATGAAGCCACGCGCCGAATTCACCCAGTCCGCGCCGATCGCGAGCGTGCGCGCGATGTCGAACGCGGTGATGATCTTGCCGCTCGCGCCGATCTTCACGCGGTCGCGCACGCCGATCCCGACGAGCGTGTTGTGCACCAGCAGCAGCCCTTCCTGCAGCGGCACGCCGACATGGTCGGTGAATTCGAGCGGCGCCGCACCGGTGCCGCCTTCCGCGCCGTCGACGACGATGAAGTCGGGCACGATGCCCGTCTCGATCATCGCCTTCGCGATCCCGAAGAATTCCCACGGATGGCCGATGCACAGCTTGAAGCCGGTCGGCTTGCCTCCCGACAGCGTGCGCAGCCGCTCGACGAATTCAAGCAGACCGCGCGGCGTCGAGAATTCCGAGTGCGTCGCGGGCGAGATGCAGTCCTTGCCCATCGGCACGCCGCGCGTCTCGGCGATCTCGGGTGTGATCTTCGCGGCCGGCAGCACGCCGCCGTGGCCCGGCTTCGCGCCTTGCGACAGCTTGATCTCGATCATCTTCACCTGCGGATCGGCCGCCTGCTTCGCGAACTTGTCCGGGTTGAACGTGCCGTCGTCGTTGCGGCAGCCGAAGTAGCCGGATGCGATTTCCCAGATGATGTCGCCGCCGTGCTCGCGGTGGTACTTCGACAGCGAGCCTTCGCCGGTGTCGTGCGCGAATCCGCCTTTCTTCGCGCCGAGGTTCAGCGAGCGGATCGCGTTCGCCGACAGCGAGCCGAAGCTCATCGCCGAGATGTTGAAGATCGAAATGTCGTACGGCTGCGCGCGGTTCGCGCCGACCCGGATGCGGAAGTCATGGCTCGGCAGCTTCGTCGGCGCGAGCGAGTGGCTGATCCATTCGTGCGCGACGGCCTTCACGTTCAGCTCGGTGCCGTACGGGCGGTTGTCGGCGACGTTCTTCGCGCGCTGGTAGACGAGGCTGCGCTGGGCGCGGGAGAACGGCTTCTCGTCGGTGTCGTCCTCGACGAAATACTGGCGGATCTCGGGGCGGATGAACTCGAACAGGAAGCGGAAATGACCCCAGAGCGGGTAATTGCGCAGGATCGCGTGACGGTCCTGGTTCAGGTCGTACAGGCCGAGGGCGACGAGGGCGGCGGGGATGATGATCCACAGCCAGGAAAGCATGTGAATCGACGCGAGTGCGGCCACGGCAACGAGCAGCAGCACGGCGCACCACATCGCGAGGTAGCGTCTGGAAAGCATGGGGGGCTCCGCAAGAATCTTGAAATGCCGCCATGCGTACGCTGCGCGGCGGCGCACCGGCCGCGACGGAATCGTGTTCCGTCGGGCGCGGCGTGCCGCAAGTCTAAACCGAATGGATGTCAGCGTGCGTCGGCGAACGCGCTCGCGTGGGCTGCCGCCGGCACGGCCTGGCCGGGCTGGCCGGTGGCCGCGAACTCGATGATGCCCCCGCCGAGGCAGATCTGGCCGTCGTACAGCACGGCCGACTGGCCGGGCGTGACCGCCCATTGCGCGTCGTCGAACGCGAGCGAGAAGCGCTCGCCGTCGGCCCCGCCGAGCGCGGCCCGGCCGAGCGCGGCCCGGCTAAACGTGCAGGCCGCATCGGCCTGCCGATAGCGCGTCTTCGCCCCGCACGAGAAGCCTTCGGCCGGCGGCTCGCCCGCGACCCAGCTCACGTTGCCGGCGACGAGCTCGCGCGACAGCAGCCACGGGTGGTCGTGGCCCTGTACGACGTACAGCGTGTTCGACGCGATGTCCTTCGCCGCGACGAACCACGGTTCGCCGCTGCCGTCCTTGCTGCCGCCGAGGCCGATGCCCTTGCGCTGGCCGAACGTGTAGAACGCGAGGCCGATGTGCTCGCCGACCACCTTGCCGTCGGGCGTCTTCATCGGGCCGGGTTTCGTCGGAAGATAGCGGTTCAGGAAGTCGCGGAACGGCCGTTCGCCGATGAAGCAGATGCCGGTCGAGTCCTTCTTCTTCGCGTTCGGCAGGCCGATCTGCGCGGCGATCTCGCGCACCTTCGTCTTCGGGATCTCGCCGAGCGGGAACATCGTCTTCGACAGCTGCGCCTGGTTCAGCCGGTGCAGGAAGTACGACTGGTCTTTCGTGTGATCGAATGCCTTCAGCAGTTCGAAGCGACCGTCGCGCTCGCGCACGCGCGCGTAGTGGCCGGTCGCGATCATTTCCGCGTCGAGCGACATCGCGTGGTCGAGGAACGCCTTGAACTTGATCTCGGCGTTGCACAGCACGTCCGGGTTCGGCGTGCGGCCGGCCGAGTATTCGCGCAGGAATTCGGCGAACACGCGGTCCTTGTATTCGGCCGCGAAGTTCACGGCTTCCACGTCGATGCCGATCAGGTCGGCCACCGACACCACGTCGATCCAGTCCTGGCGCGTCGAGCAGTATTCGCCGTCGTCGTCGTCTTCCCAGTTCTTCATGAACAGGCCGACCACGTCGTATCCCTGTTCCTTCAGCAGCCACGCGGTCACCGACGAATCGACGCCGCCCGACATGCCCACTACTACACGGCGCTTGCTCATTTGTTTACCGCCTGACGGTCGAATGCTTCCGGGCGCGGCGCGACCGAATGCGTGTGCACGAAATCGAGCGGAATGCGCCGCCCGGCGAGATAGTCGTCGACGCAGCGCATCACCGCCGGCGAGCGATGGCGCTCGCTGCACGCGCGCAGTTCGTCCGCGCTCATCCACAGCGTACGGACGATGCCGTGGTCGAGCATGTGGCCCTGCAGCGGCTCGCCCGCCGTGCCGCAGAACGTGAAGCGCAGGTAGGTCGCGCCGGCGCTGTCGGGGCGCTCGTAGTGCGCGAGATAGACGCCGACGAGCGCGTCCGGTACGAACGGATGCGCGGTTTCCTCGAGCGTTTCGCGGATCACGGCGTCGGCGAGTGTCTCGCCGGCTTCGAGATGGCCGGCCGGCTGGTTGATGCGCAGGCCCGTCGAGGTTTCTTCCTCGATCACGAGAAAGCGACCGGCGCGCTCGACGAGCGCCGCGACGGTCACATGCGGGGTCCAGATTTCGGGTTTCATGGTTCGGCATTTTACCGGTTGCGCCCGGACGCTGCCGGCCGTCAGGTTAGACGAATCCGACCCCGGTCGTTCTATGCGGCGGCAACAGGTCTTCCCGATTGCCGCGATGCGCATCGGCGCCGCCCGCCTCGGTTGGCGGCCCGCCGAGGGGCGGAAGGTCCGATCGTCACGTGTCGAATCACGCCCCGTTTTTCACGGCGCGACGATCGTCGCGACGCAGGCGGCGATCGTGTCCCGCACGCGCACGATCGCCGGGTCGCGCTGCGTGCTCGTGCGCCAGCCGATTTCCACCGGGTAGACCGGCAGCTCGACCGGGCACGCGAGCGCGCGCAGCGACGTCGACTGCGCGATCGCGCGAGCCGCATGCGCCGGTATCGTCGCCACCGCGTCGGAGCCGGCGAGCAGGTACGGCAGCGCCGCGAAATGCGTGGTTGACGCCGCGACGCGCCGTTTGTGGCCGAGCGCGGCCAGGGCTTCGTCGACGATCCCGATCACGCCGCCCGACGACACGAGCAGGTGATCGCGTTGCACGAAATCGGCGAGCGCGAGCGTGCGCGGCGCGTGCGCGCGGCCGGCCGGATCGATGAGGCACGCGTAGCCGCCCGTCGCGACCGCGCGCCGGCTCAGCCCGTTCGCCGAGAAGCCGCCCGACGCGATCGCGAGATCGACGCCGTGCCGCAGCAGCGCGTCGCCGGCGATACCGCTGTGCGTCTGCCGAAAGATCAGCCGGATGCCCGGGGCTTCGCGTGCGACTGCGTCGATCAGCGCGCGGCCGAGCGCGATCTCGAAGTCGTCCGACAGGCCGATCGAGATCGTACGGCCGACCCGTTCGCCGCCGTCGGCCGCGATCGCGAGGCTTGCGCGGCAGCGGTCGAGCGCATCGGAGAGGATCGGCTTCAGTTCGTCCGCGCGCGGCGTCGGCGCGAGCCCGCGGCCGGTGCGCACGAACAGCGGATCGGCGTAGATCACGCGCAGCCGCGCGAGCGCCGCGCTCGCCGCCGATTGCGTGAGGCCGAGCCGCAGCGCCGCGCGGCTCGCGCCGCCTTCCTCGTACAGCGCCTCGAACACCTTCAGCAGGTTCAGGTCGAGCCCGACGATATCATCCGCATTCATGTCAGTTATCGTTTTATCGATTTGATCGATGAAATGATATCGATAAAGATGGCGTCACCCAGTCACCGGAGACGCTTTCATGTCCACCTCAGTTATCGCCGCGCTGCAGATCGGCGCATCGCCCGCCGGCACGCGCGCCACGCTCGACACGATCCTCGGCTACGAAGCCGCGATCCGCGACAGCGGCGCGTCGCTCGTCGTGCTGCCGGAGGCCGTGCTCGGCGGCTATCCGAAGGGCGAGATCTTCGGCACGCGGCTCGGCTACCGGCTGCCCGAGGGCCGCGACGCGTATGCGCGCTACGCCGCGCAGGCGATCGACGTGCCGGGCCCGGAAACCGACGAGCTGGCCGCGCTGTCGCAGCGCACGGGCGCGAGCCTGGTGGTCGGCGTGATCGAGCGCGGCGGCAGCACGCTGTACTGCACTGCGCTGTTCTTCGATCCGTGCGACGGGCTCGTCGCGAAGCACCGCAAGCTGATGCCGACCGGCACCGAGCGGCTGATCTGGGGGCAGGGCGACGGCTCGACACTGCCGGTGGTCGACACGGCCGCGGGCCGTGCGGGCGCCGCGATCTGCTGGGAGAACCACATGCCGCTCCTGCGCTGCGCGATGTATGCGAAAGGCGTGCAGATCTGGTGCGCGCCGACCGTCGACGAGCGCGACCTGTGGCAAATCTCGATGCGGCACATCGCGCACGAAGGGCGCTGCTTCGTCGTGAGCGCCTGCCAGGTGCAGCCGTCGCCGCGTGCACTCGGCATCGACGTGCCGGGCTGGGATCCCGAGCGGCCGCTGATCCGCGGCGGCAGCGTGATCGTCGGGCCGCTCGGCGACCTGCTGACGGAGCCGCTGATCGGCGAGGCCGGGCTCGTGACCGCGCGTATCGACACGGACGAGCTCGTGCGTGCGCGTTACGACTTCGACGTGGTCGGACACTATGCGCGCCCCGACGTGTTTTCGCTGCACGTCGACGAGCGGCCGAAGCGGTCAGTCGTGTTCGGGGAATGACGGGCGTTGCCGGGGCGCGGACGCCCGCGGCATGCGAACGGCGGCGGCGCGCGTCAGCGCATCGGCGCTTCCGCGATCCGCATGTAGTCGGCGATGCGCCGGCCTTCCATGTCCGGAAACTGCTCGTGCACGGTGATGTCGCCCATCCGCGCGATGTCGAAGGTGCGGAAGTCGTCGCGCAGCTCGCACCACGCGCCGATCGTCCAGCGTCCGCCCCAGTAGACGAGCCCGAGCGGCCACACGCGGCGCTTCGTGTGCGCGCCGAGCCGGTCGCGGTAGTCGAAGCTGACGACGTGATGCGTGTCGACCGCCTGGTGGATCGCGTCGACCTTCGCGCAGAATGTCTCGTCGATGTGGAACGAGGGCGCGAACACCGGCAGGCGATCGAGCGCGGTGCGCTTGTCGGCTGGCATCGCCGACGCGATCTTCGCGAGCGCCGAACGCGCGCCGCCCGCGAAGCGCGCGCCGCCCCAGGTCTCGAGCATCCGCGCGCCGGCCGCGAGTGCCGCGAGCTCCTCGGCGGTGAACGTGAGCGGCGGCAGGCTCGCGTTGCGGTTCAGCCGGTAGCCGATGCCGGCTTCGCCTTCGATCGGCACCCCTGACAGTTGCAGGTCGCGCACGTCGCGATAGACCGTGCGCGGCGACACCGACAGCCAGTCGGCGAGCTGCTGCGCGGTCGTGAGACGACGCCCGCGCAGCAGCTCGGCGATCTGGAACAGGCGGTCGGCACGGCGCGTCATGGCTGAACCTCGACTCCAACGGCTACGGGGACTTCGCGATGATAGCGCCGCGCCGGCCGGATCGTAGACGCGCTCAGTGGCATTTCGGTGCGTGCAGGCCGACGCGGTTGCCTTCGGTATCGATCAGGTAGCCGATGTAACCGTAGTTGTTCGGCAACTCGACGACCGAGCCCTGCACGACGCCGCCTGCGCGTTTCGCGCGCTCGAGCGCCGCGACGACCGATTCGCCGGCGTTCAGGTACACGAGCACGCCGTTCGCGCTCGGCTTCATCTGCTGCGGATCGAACACGATGCTGCCGCCCGTGCTCGACGCTTCGTGATCGAACACGGCCATCGGCACGCCGCCGATGACTTCGCGCTGCAGCGTCGTCTGCAGCACGGTTTCGTAGAAACGGATCGCCCGGTCGAAATCGAGGGACGGGATGTCGAACCACGCGATCGCGCGTTCCAGGGTTGCGGATTCGGTTGCTGCTGCAGTTGCGGACGTCATGACGAGCTCCTTGTTGTTCGGGTTCTTGATGGAAACCAGCCTTGCATTGCGCCGGGATTGCAGTGTGATCGCGGGCTGCTGACAGCGTGCTGTCAGTAGTCGTGGCGGTGCTGACAAAAGGGAGGGGGCTGACGGCTTCGGCGGGCAAGGGCGGTGCGCGAGCCGCATCGGCGCGCGGGTGGCGGCGCGGCGCGCGGGCACTGCCCGCGTGGGGGCGGTGGAAAGAAAAACGCCCGGCTCAGGCCGGGCGTCGTCTGGGTGCCAGCAGGCGGCCGCGGCGGCCGGCTCGCGTGTCAGGCGTCGCCTTCCGGCGCGGCGGGGCGTGCCTTCACGCTGCCGGCGATCAGGTCGAAGCGGAACAGCCGGCATTCGAGCGCGCCGTTGAACAGCGGCGTCTTCGCCGATTCGCGCAGGCGCAGCTGGCCCGGCAGCGACCGGTCCGACGTCAGCAGGAATGCCTGCCAGCCCGTGAAGCGCTGCTTGAGCGCATCGCCGAGCGCGTTGAAGAATTCGCTGTCCGGTGCGTCGGTGTGCGTGCGGCGGAATGCGTCGTCGTTGCCGCGGTTGCGGCCCGTCTCGCGCACCTCGCCGCGCGCGCTGCGGCCGCGCACCTCGATCCGCTCGCCGTACGGCGGGTTCGCGAGGATGATGCCCGGGCCGTCGCACGGCGGCGTCATCCCGCGCGCATCGACCTGCTTGAGCCACACCGACGGCACGCCCGCGCGCTCGAGGTTTGCGCGCGCCTTCTCGAGCATGTCGCCCGAGATGTCGCTGCCGTACACGCCGAGCGAATCGCGCTTGCCGCGCGCCGCGCGCTTCGCGTCGAGCGCCGCGACCTTCAGGCCCTGCCATGCGGTGATGTCGTACTGCTTGAGCTTTTCGAAGCCGAACCGGCGCTCGACGCCCGGTGCGACGCCGAGCGCGATCTGCGCGGCTTCCGCGAGGAAGGTGCCGCTGCCGCACATCGGGTCATACAGCGGCGTGCCGGGCGTCCAGCCCGTCAGGCGCAAGATGCCGGCCGCGAGGTTCTCGCGCAGCGGCGCCGCGCCCTTGTCGAGGCGCCAGCCGCGCTTGAACAGCGGCTCGCCCGACGTGTCGAGGTACAGCGTGCATTCGTTGGCCGTCAGGAACGCGAACACGCGCACGTCCGGCGCGCCGGTGTCGATGCTCGGGCGTGCGCCGGTCTTGTCGCGCATCCGGTCGCAGATCGCGTCCTTCACGCGCAGCGTCGCGAATTCGAGGCTCTTCAGCGGCGACTTGATCGCGGTGATGTCGACGCGCAGCGTCTGCGTCGATGCGAACCAGCGCTCCCATGGCTGCTCGAGCGCGAGCGCGTAGACGTCCTGTTCGTTGCGGTACGCGCGGTGCGCGATCTTCAGCAGGATCCGGCTCGCGATTCGCGAATGGAGGTTTGCGGCCATGCCGGCGGTCCAGCCGCCGCGGAAATGCACGCCGCCCGGCACCTGCGCGCCCGCGGTGAACGGCGCGCCGTCCAGATGTCGGCCGGCGATTTCGGCCAGCTCGGCGGCAAGCGCCGCTTCGAGGCCGCGCGGGCAGGGAGCGAAGAATTCGTACAGGGTGGGCGAGGACATAAAGGCGGGTGAGGACGTGCAAAAGTCCACTATTGTACGCGGCGCGAGCGGCCGGAGCCGGCGTTGCATCCGATTCGGGACGCCGGTGCCGGTGCGCCGGGCCTGACGGCGAGCCGGCAGGCCCGCGCGGCGACGCATGCCTCGGGCTGCGCGCCGCCGTCGGACGGTCAGTGAGCGCCTGGCTGGCCGGCCCGCGCGGCCGGCGCGCCGGCCGGCCAGAACAGCGCGGACGGCTTCGACAGCACCGTGCGGACGATCGCGCCGACCAGCGCGCGCACCTTGGTGCGGCGCAGGCTGCGCGAGCGCACGGCCATCGTGAATGCGAGCGCGAAGCTCACGAGCACGTTGAGGATCGCCATGCTCAGGACGCCGGCGCAGGCCCACCACAGCTCGGGCGTGCCGAGCGCGCCCTTGCCGAGCACGCCGAGCGCGATCCCGATCGACCCGGCCGACAGCGTCACGTGGCGCACCTCGAACGGGAACAGGAACACGGTGACGATCGCCGGGATCAGGCCGAGCATCAGGCCGAGACCCACGTTGGCGACGACGCCCGCGACGTTCGAGCGACAGAAGTGCGCGAGTTTCGCGGCACCCGACGCGCCGAGCGTGAGCCGCAGCCGCCGGTTGTACGTGAGCGCGTCGCCGACCCGATGCAGCACGAACCAGTTGTCGGCCCAGCCCGCGAGCAGGCTCGACGCCCACAGCAGCACGCCCGTGAGCGCCGCATAGAATGGCGTCGGGCCCAGCAGCGAGAACGAGTGCAGCGTCGCGTGCGCCTTCTCTGGCGAGATCAGGTTCGCGTGCAGCAGGTTGCCGGCGCACAACTGCACGAGCAGGCACACGGGCAGCACGACGAGCACGTTGCCGGAAATCGCCGCGGCCTGCGTGCGGATCAGCGCGATCACCGACGCGACGAACGCCTTCACGCCTTCCTCGTGACCGGTGTCGTCGAGCTCGCGCGCGAGCGTCGGCGCGGTCATCGCGGGCTGCTTGGTCGCGAGCGTGAAATGCAGGAAGTGCATCAGCATGAAGCTCGCCGCGTAGTTGACGCCCGCGAGCAACCCTTCGAGCATCGACTGCAGGTGCGCGCCGGTGATCGCGAACTTCACGCACACGGTCACGACGGTGACGAGCCCGCCGCCCGCGGCCATCCGCAGCATCTTCAGGTACTCGGCGCGGCCGCGCGAGATGTAGTGCTCGCCGGTGTCCGCGTTGGTCTCGACGAGCTTGCGCGCGAACAGCGAGAAGTTGCTGCGCATGAGGTGCGCCACGCTCTGGCTGTTCTGGTTCGCGTCGACGAGTTCGGCCGTCAGGCGCGCCATCCCGTGCAGGTCTTCGCGTGCCATCCACGCGTTGAGCAGCATTTCCGCGCGCAGGATGCGCATGCGCATCCGTTCGACCTGGAACACGATGTCGACCGACACGCCGTTGCGGTACAGGTGCGCGAACACATCGTCGACGGCGATCCGGCATTCGTCGAGCAGCACGCGCAGGTAGTTCACCTCATGAAGCAGCTTGCTCGGGTCGCCGCCGTCCTCCACGGCCGCGTGCGCGGTCTCGACCGCGAGCATCGCGCGCGTGAGCCGATAGAACGGCTGCGTTTCGAGCGGCTTGCGCGCGTCGTCGTCGGACAGGCGGCTGCGCACCGTCTGCGACAGGCCGGTAGAGCTGATCTGGCAGGTCAGGTTGTGCAGCGCGGCCAGCAGGTCGCGCGAGAACGAGCCGGGCTCGTGGCGCTCTTCGTCGGTGACGTCGAACGAGAACAGCTCGGCGAGGCGCGCGAGCAGATCGTCGGGCAGCGCCTCGATCCATTGCGCGTCATCGGGTGCCGGGAACATCAGCGTGAACAGCGCCGTCAGTTCGCGGCGGTTCGGCGCGGGCGGGATCAGCGACGCGTCGATGCGCTCGAACAGCGCGCCGAAGAAACCGGAATGCACGGGCATCCCCGCGTCGCACAGCAACGAGATGCCGTCGCATTCGCGCAGGATCCCGCGCAGGATGCGCGCGGCGTGCGATTTCCATGCGGGATTGCGGTCGAGCACGTGGAACAGGTAGCGCAGCCGCGCGTGCGCCGGATACGCGCGCGCGTCGGCGTCGCGTTCGGCCGGCGTGTCGTGCGCGACCTGCATCGCGCCGTTGCGGCGCAGCCAGTGCGCGAGTTCGATCAGCCATTCGCTGCGTTCGGCGTACGACGCGTCCGCGTCGGCATGCGCAAGCAGCGCATCGAGCTGGTGGCCCGCATTGCGCGACGCGCGCCACTTCTTGATCAGGGTCGTCAGGGAACGAAACATAAACGGAATAGCGAAAGCCCTGGACGGGCGGGTTCGGGATGCCGGCCGGAACACGGCACGGCGCCGGGGAGAACGGTGAGGCTGGTCGGGTGCCGCGGACGATGCGCGGCGACCCGCGATGCGGCTGCCCCGGTGCGGACCACGCGGATCGCATGCGCGCCCCGGCAGACGCGGCGATCGGACCGGACGCGCCTGGCGGATCGCCGCCGGCGTGCGCGCACGACGAGCGGCGCGAGCCGGAAAGTGCGTAGGATCGTCAATCGGGCGCGAAAACGCAAGCCGACCGCGTTGCATGGTGCCGGTTCCGGCGGATTTTGACAAACAATGCAAAGCCGCCGTCCGGCCGATGGATGCAGAGCGGCGTGGGCGGCGTGGGCAGTGGCGGCGAGGGCGGCAGGTACGCGTGCGCGGTTGCACGCGCACGCGGATCGATGCCGACGATGATTATCGGGCGGCGTGTGTCGGGCGGTGTGTGCCGAATGCAGCCGTACCGCGGCATGCATCGGACGCCGGCCCGCGTGTCGCGCTTACGCGCCCGGCTTGCCGGTCGCGCCCGCGTTGTCGCCGGGCGTCGGACTGGCCGGGCAAGGCACGACGGGCGCGGCGGCCGTCGCCTTGCCGGACGTGGTCGTCGGGGTGGCCGACGCAGCCGCGGCTCCGCGCCGCGCAGCCATCGCGCGCACGCCGGACGCGGCCTGCGATGCGATCACGTCGAGCGCGCGCCGGTGGCCCGCGACGAGCGCGTCGTAGCCATCGGCGACCGGCTCCGCGACGCTCGTGCGACACGTCATCACGGCCTGCGTGCCGAGCGCGCGCACGCTCCACACCGCATCGATCGCCGCGCGTTTGCCGGGCCACGACTCGAAGCGCTGCACGTTCACGCTGATCCGATAGACGGGCACGCCGGCCGGATACGCGGAATTCGCGACGTCGATCGTGCCGAGCTGCGCGGCGAGGTCGTCGGACAACGCGCGGCGGATTTCGTCGGCGGGCGGCGCGGCCCAGCGCTCCTGTTCGAGCACGTCGACCTGCGCGGCGTTCTTCTGCACGACGAGCTGGTTCTTCGCGACCTGCTCGGGCACGCCGACGGACGGCACCTCGATCAGGAACGACGGGTTGGCGGGCGCGCTACGCACGGGCGCGGCTGCGTCGGCCGGGCTCAGTGTATAGAACCGCGCGGGCGGCGAGCTGCACGCGGCGAGTGCAAGCGCGGCGAAGACTGCCGCCGCGCCGCTCGCGACGATGTTCGCGCGTGTCGTCGTCATTGTTGATCTCCTGGCTTGCCCTTGAGCAGCGATTCGGGATGGCGCTCCAGATAGTCGGCGAGCGCGTTCAGCGATTGCAGCGTGCGCGTGAGTTCCTTCAGTGCGCCGCGCACGTCGGACTGCAGCGGCGAATCCTGCTGCAGCGTCGCTTCGGCGGTCGAGAAGGTCTGCTTCGCGGCCGACAGCGTGTCGCGCGCTTCCGGAGCGACCTGCGTGTCGAGCTGCTTGAACAGCTTGTCGGCGTTCGACAGCGCGCTGTTCAGGTTCGCGCCGATCTGGTCGAACGGCACCTTGTCGAGCTTCTTCGCGATGTCGGCGACCTGCAGCTGCAGTTCGTCGAGCGTGTTCGGCACGGTCGGCAGCTCGAGCGGCTGGCGTGCCGCGTCGATCTCCACGACCGGTGCCTTCGGGAAGAAGTCGAGCGCGACATAAAGCTGGCTCGTCAGCAGGTTGCCGGTGCGCAGCTGGCCGCGCAGCCCGTGCCTGACGAGGCGCGTGACGATCTCGCGGCGGCCCGGTTCGCCCTTGCTCTCGATCGTTTCGCGGAAGCGCGGGCCGAGCCGCTCCGGATACACGTTCATCGTCACCGGCATCAGGAAGTTCTTGGTCTTCGGATCGAAGTCGATGCCGATGTTCGTCACTTCGCCGAGCACGATGCCGCGGAAGTCGACCGGCGCGCCCACCGCGAGCCCTCGCAGCGACTGGTTGAAGTTCATCACGACCTGCAGCGGCTGGCCGTCCGGATCGCGCATCGCGTCTGCCTCGTCGGAGCCGAGGCGGAAGGTCGTGTTGTTCGGCGCCGTCGCGCCGCTGCCCTGGTTCGGCGGCGTCTGGAACGCGATGCCGCCGAGGATCACGGTCGCGAGCGACTGCGTGTTCAGCTTCAGGCCGCTCGAATCGAGCCGCAGGTCGACGCCGCTCGCCTGCCACCAGCGCGAGTTCACGCCGACGTACTGGTCGTACGGCGCGTTCACGAACACGTTGAACGTGACGCCCGTGCCGTCCTTGTCGAGCGAGAAGCCGACCACCTGGCCGACCTGCACGCGGCGGTAGTAGACGGGCGAGCCGATGTCGACCGAGCCGAGGGAATCGCCGCGCAGCACGTATTGCGTGCCCTTCTGGTCGCCGGTCACGGCCGGCGGCGTCTCGAGGCCGGTGAAGTCGGTCTGCGTGTCCTGCCCGTGGCCGGCATCGACGCCGATGTACGCGCCCGACAGCAGCGTGCCGAGCCCCGACACGCCGGTCGCGCCGACGCGCGGACGCACGATCCAGAAGCGCGAGCCCTTGACCGCGAAGTCCTCGGCTTCCTTCTTCAGTTGCACCTGGACGAGCACGCGCGACAGGTCCTTCGACAGCTTGATCGTCTTGACCATGCCGATCTCGACGTCCTTGTACTTCACCTGCGTCTTGCCCGGCTCGAGCCCTTCCGCGCTGTGGAAGCTGATCGAGATTTCCGGGCCGCGCTCGCGCACCGACTTGATCACGAGGCCGATACCGATCAGCGCGGCGATCAGCGGCACGAGCCAGACGAGCGACGGCAGCCAGCCGCTTTTCGTCGAGATCGCCGGATCGGGCGGCCGGGACGCGTCTTGTTGCGGGCCTTGCGGACTATTCATGGTGTTTCCCTGAGGTTTCGACTGGATCCCAGATCAGGCGGGGATCGAACTGCATCGACGCGAGCATCGTCAGGATCACGACCGAGCCGAACGCGAGCGCGCCGGGGCCGGCCGTGATGACGGCGAGCGAACGGAAATGGACGAGCGCGACGGTGAGCGTCACGACGAAGATGTCGAGCATCGACCAGCGGCCGATCCGCTCGACGATCCGGTACAGGAGCGTGCGCTGCAGCGGCCGCCACACGGTGCGCCGCTGCGCGGTGCCGACGAGGATCGTCAGCACGCCGAGCTTGAGCATCGGCACGAGGACGCTGGCGACGAATACGACGACCGCGAGCGGCCAGTCGCCGGACGTCCAGAAATAGATGACGCCGCTCATGATCGTGTCGTCCTGCGAGCCGACGATCGACGACGTGCGCAAGATCGGCAGCAGGTTCGCCGGAATATAGAGGATCGCGGCCGCGATCAGCAGCGCCCAGGTGCGCATGATGCTGTTCGGCGTGCGGAAGTGAAGCGTGCTGCCGCAGCGCGCGCAATGCGCGTGCGGATGGTCGATCGTCTGCACGAGCCCGCATGCGTGGCAGCTGGCGTAGCCCTCGCGGGCGGCGGTCGGCATCGTCATTGGCGGGGCGCTTGCGGCGGCGCGGTGCCGTCGGGCGTGGCGGATGTGGCGGATGTGGCGGGCGTGCGCCCGGCGCGCAGGTCGTCGGCGATGTCCCACAGCGTGCGTGGATCGAACATCAGCACGACGGCGGTCATCAGCGTGAGGGCGCCGAACGCGAACAGCGCCGCGTCGGGCACGACGCGCGCGAGGCTCACCATCTTCACGATCGTCACGACGATCCCGAGCATGAACACCTCGATCATCCCCCACGGCCGCACGAACTGGATCGTGCGCAGCACGAAATTGAGGCCCGGCGGCACGACGCCACGCCGGATCGGCAGCAGCACGTAAAGCAGTGCGGCCATCTCGACGAGCGGGAACAGCACGGTCGAGCAGAACACCATCACGCCGACGATCTCCATGTCCTGATGCCACAGCGCGTCGATCGCGCCAATCAGTGTCGTCTGCACGCGGGTGCCGTTCAGGTCCATTTCGAGGATCGGGAACGCCTGCGCGATGACGAACGTGACGAGTGCCGCGACCGCAAGCGCGCTGATGCGCTCGATCTGCGTGGTGCTGTTGCGATAGAGCAGTGCGTCGCAGCGCGGGCAGCGCGCGATTTCGCGACCGCTCAGGCGCGGTTTATGCAACAGTGCGTCGCATTCGTGGCAGGCAATCAGGTCGTGTCGTTGCATGGAAAAGGCGGTTGTGCGACGGGCGGGGAACGCGTCGACGGGGCCGGAACCCGCGCCAATCTTACCAAAACAGCTTTTTCGGCGTGTCAACGCCCCGTTACCGCGTGACTGGGCGGTAACATAACGCAAACCTGGCAGCAGGATGACTCGCCTGTCCTCGGAGTCCGCGCGAGACAAAAGGTTGCGGTAGCATGGCGCCCTTGACAAGCGTCGGACGAATTTACCGGCGCAGCCGTTCGCTCAACTGAGGAATCCATGATGGCATCGAAATCGCCGCCGGCCTCGCCGGCACGCTACGGTCACACCGCGATCGCGCTGCACTGGCTGATCGCGCTCCTGATCGTCTGCGGCTTCGCACTCGGCTGGGTGATGACCGACATTCCCGGTTTCACGCCGACGAAGCTCAAGTACTTCTCGTGGCACAAGTGGATCGGCGTGACGGTGTTCGCGCTCGCCGTCGTGCGCGTGCTGTGGCGCGCGACCCACCGGCCGCCGCCGCTGCCGGGCGGCACGCCGGCGTGGCAGCGTGCGGTGTCGCACGGCGTGCACATGCTGCTGTACGTGCTGATGATCGTGATTCCGGTGACGGGCTACCTGTATAGCTCCGCGTCGAACATTCCGGTCGTCTATCTCGGCATCGTGCCGCTGCCGCGCCTGATCGATCCCGATCCTGTGCTGAAGGAAACCTTCAAGACGCTGCACGTGTCATTGAATTACATTCTGCTTGCGCTCGTCGCCATGCATGTGCTCGCGGCGCTCAAGCACCAGTTGTTGGACCGCGACGGCCTGCTGTCGCGGATGCATCCCTTTGCCAAATGAAGGATCCCATGAAAGTGTCTTTCTCCCGCTCCATGCTGACCGCGTTCGCTGCGGTGTCACTTCTCGCGTCGGCCGCGGCGCACGCCGACGTCGATCTCGCGAAGAGCAAGGTGTCCGCCGTGTCGAAGCAGATGAACGTGCCGACCGAAGGCGCATTCAGGAAGTTCTCCGCGCAGGTTAAGTTCGACCCGGCCAAGGCCGCGCAGGGCAGCGCGCAAATGACGATCGACGTCGCGAGCTTCGACCTCGGCGACAAGATGTACAACGACCAGGTCGCGGGCAAGGACTGGTTCGACGCAAAGACGTATCCGCAGGCGACCTTCGCGTCGTCGGCGATCGCGCCGGCGGGCGGCAACAAATACAACGTGACCGGCAAGCTGACGATCAAGGGCAAGTCCGAGACCGTCACGGTGCCCGTCACGGTCACGCAGAGCGGCTCGACGCAGACCTTCGACGGCGTGCTGCCGATCAAGCGTTCGGCGTTCAACGTCGGCACCGGCGAGTGGAAGGACACGTCGATCGTCGCCGACGAAGTGCAGATCAAGTTTCATCTCGTCGCCACGAAGTAAGCGGCGGGTTGTCGCATCACCCCGAATGCCGCGCGAGGGCGCGGCGCTGTTTCAAGGAGAAAGCGTTTGAAAAAGCATCTGATCATCGCCGCGGGCGCGCTGGCCGCTTCGCTGTCGTTCTCGGCATTCGCTGACAGCGCGACGTACCAGTTCGACCCGAGCCACACGTACCCGAGCTTCGAGGCCGACCACTTCGGCGGCCTGTCGGTCTGGCGCGGCAAGTTCGACAAGTCGAGCGGCACCGTGACGCTCGACCGCGCGGCGAAGACCGGTACGGTCGACGTGACGACCGACATCGCGTCGATCCACACGGGCAGCGCGAAGCTCGACGAGCACCTGCAGACGGCTGAGTTCTTCGACGTCTCCAAGTTCCCGCAGGCGAACTACAAGGGCACCATCAAGTTCGACGGCGACAAGCCGGTGTCGGTGGTCGGTAACCTGACGATGCACGGCGTCACGAAGCCGGTCACGCTGAAGATCGATTCGTTCAAGTGCATGCCGCATCCGATGCTCAAGCGCGAAGTGTGCGGCGTCGACGCGGTCGGCGAATTCAGCCGCGACGATTTTGGCCTCGACTACGGCAAGCAGTACGGCTTCAAGATGAAGACGAAGCTGCTGATCACGGCCGAAGCCGTCAAGCAGCAGTAACGCGCGCGGCCGGGCTGGCCGCCGCGTTACGCCGCCGGCCCGTCGCGAGCCAGCCGCCGCGCTCCCGTTTTCAGGGGGCGCGGCGGCTTTTTTTACGCGCCTATAATCGTCGGCGCAGCGCGCGGCGCGAGAATCGGCGCGCCGGACACAACGTACAACGACAAGGAGATCGCCGATGCATGCCGTCACGCAGTCCAGCTCCATTGCCTCGTCGCCGCGCGTGTGGCGCGCGGTGGTCGCCGCGTCGATCGGTAACGCGCTCGAGTGGTTCGACCTCGTCGTCTACGGCTTCTTCGCGGTGACGATCTCGAAGCTGTTCTTTCCGGCCGGCAACGACACCGTGTCGCTGTTGCTCACGCTCGGCACGTTCGGCGTGTCGTTCTTCATGCGCCCGCTCGGCGCGATCGTGCTCGGCGCGTACGCCGACCGCGCGGGCCGCAAGGCCGCGCTTACGCTGTCGATCCTGCTGATGATGGCCGGCACGCTGGTGATCGCGGTGCTGCCGACCTACCAGACGATCGGCGTCGCGGCGCCGCTGATCCTCGTCGCCGCGCGGCTGATGCAGGGTTTCTCCGCCGGCGGCGAATTCGGCAGCGCGACCGCGTTCCTGGCCGAGCACGTGCCGGGCCGGCGCGGCTTTTTCGCGAGCTGGCAGGTCGCGAGCCAGGGGCTCACGACGCTGCTCGCCGCCGGCTTCGGCACCGTGCTGAACGCACAGCTCACGGCCGACCAGATGGCCGTGTGGGGATGGCGTATCCCGTTCTTCTTCGGGCTGCTGCTCGGGCCCGTCGCGTACTACATCCGCTCGAAGGTCGACGAGACGCCCGAATTCCTCGCCGCCGAAAGCACCGCGAGCCCGCTGCGCGACACGCTCGCGTCGCACAAGGCACGGCTCGTCGCCGCGATGGGCGTGGTGGTGCTCGGCACCGTCGCGACCTATCTCGTGCTGTTCATGCCGACCTACGGCGTGAAGCAGCTCGGCCTTGCGCCGTCGGCCGCGTTTGCCGCGATCCTCGTCGTCGGCGTGATCCAGATGGCGTTCGCACCGCTCGTCGGCCACTGGTCGGATCGTTACGGACGCGTGCGCGTGATGCTCGCGCCGGCCGTCGGCATCCTCGTGCTGATCTATCCGGCGTTCGCGTACCTGGTCGCCCATCCGGGCTTCGGCACGCTGATCGCGCTGCAGGTGCTGCTCGCGTTCCTGATGACCGGCTATTTCGCGGCGCTGCCCGGGCTGCTGTCCGAAGTGTTTCCGGTGCAGACGCGCACGACCGGGATGTCGCTTGCGTATAACGTCGCGGTGACGATCTTCGGTGGCTTCGGGCCGTTCATCATCGCGTGGCTGATCCGCGCCACCGGGATGAAGACCGCGCCGAGCTTCTACCTGATGTTCGCGGCCGTGCTGAGCCTCGCGGCGCTGATCGTGCTGCGCCGGCGGTTCGGGTTCCGGTGACGCGGGGGGCGCGGCGGCGCGTCAGTCGCTGCCGTGCTCACATACCGGCTGCGCCGGCATCAGTTGCGCGGGCGCGGCGACGGTCTGCACCGGCCGGCCGGCGAGTGCGTCAAGCGCCTGCCGGAGCTGCCAGTCGGCCTCCGTGCCGAATTCCCGCTGCGGCAGCGCCGCGCTCTTCGACGTATCGATTTTCTCGCGCACGCGCGCTTCGCGCAGTTTCTGCCGTGCCTTGCGTGTCAGGGCGAACGGATCGGGTGCCAGCCGGTCCGCATACGGCGCGCGGGCGAGATCGACTTCGCGGTACCACAGCAGCACGCCATCGACGTCCGAGTCGTGGCGCGGCGGCACGAGCCAGTCCGGCACGACGCCGTAACCGTCCATCGGGCAGCCGTTCGGCCGCAGGTTGCGCGCGAACGTGAAACTGATGCGCGTGCCGTCGATCAGGTCGACGCCGGTTTGCGCGAGCCCCTTTCCGTAGGTTGGCATCCCGAGCAGCCGCGCGCGGCCGAGATCCTTCAGTGCCGCCGCTGTCGCTTCGGCGGCCGACGCGCTCTGTCCGTCGACGAGCACGACGAGCGGCACGGTGCGCCACCAGTCGTCTGCCTGCAGCGGTGCGAGCGGATCCTGGCCGTGCATGACCGGCAGTTCGTAGTCGGGCCAGTTGGTCGTGAAGCGGCGGCGCTTCGTGCCGTCGCGCTCGAGCGTCACCATCGCGGTGCGGTCGCGCCCGGCGAACAGCGCGGTGATGCCGATCGCCGCATTCAGTGCGCCGCCGCCGTTGATGCGCAGGTCGAAGATCACGCCTTTCACGGGCGGCCCCGCGCGGCGCGCGGCCTGCACCGCGTCGATATAGTTGCCGACCGCGGGCTCCGGGAAGCTCGACAGCCGCGTGTACAGGATGTCGCCGGCGAGCCGCTTGGCGGTCGCCGGGTGTGGCCGGACGATTGCGCGCACCGGCGCGAGGGTCAGCGTCGCATGGTCAGGGCCACGCCGGATCGTGAGCTTCAGCGGCACGCCCGCGTCGCCCTTCGCGAGATTCACGACCTCGCTGCTGTCGAGCCCGACGACGCTCCGGTCGTTCATCGCGACGACGAGATCGTCGGGCCGCACGCCGGCCTGTTCGGCGGGCGCGTCCGGGATCACGTCGATGATGTGCAGCCCGTCGGGCCGCGTCTCGAACACGATGCCGATGCCCGGCGTGCCGTCGCGTGCGCGGCGCTCGTCGTCGCGCCGTTCCTGTTCCTCCTTTGCGTTGAAGAAGCGCGCGTACGGCAGCGTCTTGATTCCGTCGTGCACGGTGGCGTCGAGCAACGCGCCGATGTCGACGTCGGTCAGGTGCTGCTTCTTCAGCACTTCGACCGCGGCCTTCAGCTCGCAGAGCTGCGGTTCCCAGTCGGGCGGGCAGGGTGACGGTTGTGAGGCCGCGGCAGCAGCAGCGGCGGGCGGGGCGGACGCGGATTGCGCGCGGGCGGCCGATGCGCATGCAACGAACGCAGCCGCGGCGGCGGCACCGGTACTCCAGGCGACGATGCGATGAACGACACGCGTGGCAGGCATCATGAGGACCGCGGCTTGGACGGGTGGCTGGGCGGGATGGTGAAGCGATTGTAGCCGACGGTCCGTGCGGTCGCGCCGGAGGAAGCGGGCGCGGCTCGCGCATGAAAAAAGGCCGGTCCAACAGGGCCGGCCTTCTGGTATCCGCCGAAACGACGCGGTGTTTAAACCTGCGCGCCTGCGTTCGGATCGTCCGGATCGTGTGCCGTCTTCTTTTCCTTGATGAGGTCTTCGCGCTTGATGCCGAGCCACATCGCGAGCGAGCCCGCGACGAACACCGACGAGTAGATGCCGAACATGATGCCGACCGTCAGCGCGAGCGCGAAGTAGTGGAGGGTCGGGCCGCCGAAGAAGAACATCGACAACACCATCATTTCCGTCGACGTGTGCGTGATGATCGTCCGCGACATCGTGGTCGTGATCGCGTGGTTGATCACCTCCGACACGCTCATCTTGCGTTCGCGGCGGAACGTTTCGCGGATCCGGTCGAAGATGACGACCGACTCGTTGACCGAGTAGCCGAGCACCGCGAGAATCGCCGCGAGCACCGCCAGCGAGAACTCCCACTGGAAGAACGCGAAGAAGCCGAGAATGATCACGACGTCGTGCAGGTTCGCAATGATGCCGGCGACCGCGTACTTCCATTCGAAGCGGATCGACAGGTAGATCACGATGCCGATCACCACGCACGCGAGCGCGAGGAGACCGTCGGTCGCGAGTTCGCGGCCGACCTGCGGGCCGACGAACTCGACGCGCTGCAGCGTCACGTCCGGGCTCTGCGCCTTCAGCGCGGTCATCACCTGGTCGCTCTGCTGCGCGGACGTGAGGCCTTCCTTCAGCTGCAGGCGGATCAGCACGTTGCGCGACGTGCCGAAGTTCTGCACCTGCGCGTCGGCGTAGCCGAGCTTGCCGAGCGTGTCGCGCACGGGCTCGAGCTGCGCGGCCTGCTGATACTGCACCTCGATCACCGTGCCGCCGGTGAATTCGACGGACAGGTGCAGCCCGCGGTGGAACAGGAAGAACACGGCGGCGAGGAACGTGACCAGCGAGATCACGTTGAACACCAGCGCGTGCCGCATGAACGGAATGTCTTTACGGATGCGGAAAAATTCCATGGCTTCGTCTCCGGGGCCTTATTGGGTCGAGCCCGGTTTCTTCGGCGACACGCCTTGCTGCGCGCGGTTGCGCAGTTGCGGCTTGCCGGCGCGCGGTGCGTTGCCCTTCGCGGGTGCGGCGAGCTTCGCGGCGCGCGCGGTGTCGGTCGATTCGTCGGCCGCGGCGAACGACGCGCCGGCCGTGGCGCCTTCCGGCCTCCACACCTGGCCGATCGCGAGCGACTTCAGCTTCTTGCGGCCGCCGTACCAGAGGTTGACGATCCCGCGCGAGAAGAACACCGCGGAGAACATCGACGTCAGGATGCCGAGGCAGTGCACGATCGCGAACGCGCGAACCGGGCCCGAGCCGAATGCGAGCAGCGCGAGGCCGGCGATCAGCGTCGTGACGTTCGAGTCGAGAATCGTCGCCCACGCGTGCGCGTAGCCGGCCTGGATCGCGATCTGCGGCGGCTGGCCGGCGCGCAGTTCTTCACGCACGCGCTCGTTGATCAGCACGTTCGAGTCGATCGCCATGCCGAGCGCGAGCGCGATTGCCGCGATACCGGGCAGCGTCAGCGTCGCCTGCATCAGCGACAGCACCGCGACGAGCAGCAGCAGGTTCACGGACAGGCCGATCACCGAGATCACGCCGAACAGCATGTAGTACGCGATCATGAACACGGCGATCGCGCAGAAGCCCCAGATCACCGAGTGGACGCCCATCTTGATGTTGTCCGCGCCGAGGCTCGGGCCGATCGTGCGTTCCTCGATGATGTCCATCGGTGCGGCGAGCGAACCGGCGCGCAGCAGCAGCGCGAGGTCTGCCGCCGCCTGCGGCGTCGGCTGGCCCGTGATCTGGAAGCGGTCGCCGAGTTCGGACTGGATCGTCGCGACCGTCAGCACCTCGCCCTTGCCCTTCTCGAACAGCACCATTGCCATCGGCTTGCCGATGTTCTCGCGCGACACCGCGCGCACCGAGCGGCCGCCCGCCGAGTCGAGGCGGATGTTGACCGACGGACGCTGGTGTTCGTCGAAGCCGGCCGACGCATCGATGATGCGGTCGCCGGTGAAGATCACTTCCTTCTTCAGCAGAACGGGCGCCTGGTTGCCCTGCGTGAACAGCTCCTCGCCCGGAGGCACGGGGTCGTTCGGGTTCGGATGCGTGTTGATCGGATCGGCGAGGCGCGCCTCGAGCGTCGCGGTGCGGCCGATGATGTCCTTCGCCTTCGCGGTGTCCTGCACGCCCGGTAGTTCGACGACGATGCGGTCGCTGCCTTGCTGTTGCAGGATCGGCTCGGACACGCCGAGTTCGTTCACGCGGTTGTGGAGCGTCGTCAGGTTCTGCTTGAGCGCGGCGTCCTCGACGGACTTCTGCACGGCCGGCGTGAACGTGCCGACGACTTGCGTGCCGCCGCCGCCGGGCTGGGTCGCCCATTGCAGTTCGGTGACCGACGCGGCGAGCACCTTGCGGGCGTCTTCCGCCGTCTGCGCGTCGCTGAAGTTGACGACGACGGACTGGTCGACGCGGCTCACGCCGCCGTCGCGGATGTTCTTGTCGCGCAGCAGCGTGCGCGCGTCGGACGCGTCGGAGTCGAGCTTCTTCGTGAGCGCGCCCGTCATGTCGACCTGGAGCAGGAAGTGGACACCGCCGCGCAGGTCGAGGCCGAGATACATCGGCAGTGCGTGCAGCGCGGTCAGCCAGCGCGGCGACGCGCTTTGCAGGTTCAGTGCGACGACGTACTGCGGATCGTTCGGATCGGCGTTCAGCGACTTCTGCAGCAGGTCCTTGACGCGCAGCTGCGTATCGGTGTCCTTCAGGCGCACGCGGATGTTCGCGTTGGACGCCGTGTTCTCGAAGGTGACGTCGTCCGGCGTGATCTGCGCGGAGGCGAGCGCGGATTCGACCTGGGTCAGCGTGGTCGAGTCGAGCTTGACCGTGGCCTTGCCGCTCGACACCTGCACCGCCGGCGCTTCGCCGAAGAAGTTGGGCAATGTGTACAGAAGGCCGATGGCGAGCGCCACGACCATCACGACATATTTCCAGAGTGGATAACGATTCATGAGGGGGCCGAACGGGTGGTTGGCGTGAAAGCGTCGCGTCCGGCGCCGCGGCGGCCCGCTCTCTCAGGCGGGCACGACGCGGGGAGCCGGACGCTCGGTGAAAGCCTTACAGCGACTTGATCGTGCCCTTCGGCAGAATGGTCGTGACGGCAGCCTTCTGCACGGTGATTTCGGTGCCTTCGGCGATTTCGACGCCGATGTAGCCTTCGGTGACCTTCGTCACCTTGCCGACGAGGCCGCCGCTCGTGACGACTTCGTCACCCTTCGCCATGGCCGCGAGCATGTTGCGGTGTTCCTTCTGGCGCTTCATCTGCGGACGGATCATGATGAAGTACAGCACCGCGAACATCAGGATGAGCGGCAGGAAGCTCATCAGGCTCGATTCGGCGCCACCGGCACCTTGCGCGAAGGCATTGGAAATGAACGGCACGTTGGTCTCTCCGTAGGGGAAGATCGAAAATTAAGCCGGTTATTCTACCACCGGCCCCATGTGCAAACGGCGCAGCAAATGCGCTTTCGGATCAAGCTGTTAAAGCATGAACCGGCACCGTCGCGACGCGTTTGGAAAGGCAATTGTAATATTCGGCGGCCACAACTGGCGGCCGGGACGCGATATTTAGTACACGTCCCATGTGACGTGGCGCGGTGCGGGCGGCGGTGCACAGCCACGCGGCCCGCCGGCCGGTCAGTCGACCCCTCTCGCGCGATCCTCCGCGAAGCGCTGGCGGAATGCGTCGAACGTATGGGTCTCGATCGCGTCGCGGATCTCGCTCATCAGCTTCAGGTAGTAGTGCAGGTTGTGGATCGTGTTGAGCTGCGCGCCGAGAATTTCGCCGACGCGGTGCAGGTGGTGCAGGTAGCCGCGCGAGAAGTTCTGGCACGTGTAGCACGTGCAGCTCGCGTCGAGCGGCTTCAGCGAATTCTTGTGCGTCGCGTTGCGGATCTTCACGTCGCCGAAGCGCGTGAAGAGCCACCCGTTGCGTGCGTTGCGGGTCGGCATCACGCAGTCGAACATGTCGACGCCGTTCGCGACGCCCTCGACCAGATCCTCCGGCGTGCCGACGCCCATCAGGTAGTGCGGCTTGTTGGCCGGCAGCTTCGGGCCGACGTGCCGCAGCACGCGCATCATGTCTTCCTTCGGCTCGCCGACCGACAGCCCGCCGATCGCGAGGCCGTGGAAGCCGAGCTCCGACAGGCCCGCGAGCGATTCGTCGCGCAGGTCTTCGAACATCCCGCCCTGGACGATCCCGAACAGCGCGTTCGGGTTGCCGAGCCGGTCGAACTCGTCGAGCGAGCGTTTCGCCCAGCGCAGCGACATGCGCATCGAGTCGGCCGCTTCCTTGTGCGTGGTCGGCACGCCGTTGGTCGCGTACGGCGTGCATTCGTCGAACTGCATCACGATGTCGGAGTTCAGCACCTTCTGGATCTGCATCGACACTTCCGGCGACAGGAACAGCTTGTCGCCGTTGATCGGCGACGCGAACGTCACGCCATCCTCGGTGATCTTGCGCAGGTCGCCGAGCGAGAACACCTGGAAGCCGCCCGAGTCGGTCAGGATCGGCTTGTTCCAGCCCATGAAGCCGTGCAGGCCGCCGTGCGCGTCGATCGTCTCGAGGCCGGGGCGCAGCCACAGGTGGAACGTGTTGCCGAGAATGATCTGCGCCTTGATCTCGTGCAACTCGCGCGGCTGGATCGCCTTGACGGTGCCATACGTGCCGACCGGCATGAAGATCGGCGTCTCGACCACGCCGTGGTTGAGCTTCACGCGGCCGCGGCGCGCATGGCCGTCGGTCGTCAGCAGTTCGAATTCGAGCCCGTTGGCCGGGCGGTCCTGCACGGGAGCGTGCGTATCGTGGGATGAACCTTCGGTCATCGCGTCATTCTCCTTGCCACCGGAGAACAGTCCGGCGCATGTTGGAAACGCCGCCGGCAAGCCGGCGGTGGGGAAAAGCGGGCGCGCGCCATCAGAGCGCGCGCAGCGGGACAACGGGAGCCACGGCGGCTGCGCGGTCGCGGGCCCGTGCGTCTTCGCACCTGCCGCGCTTACGCGCGCGGCGCCTCCGGCGTGTCGCGCCGCGTGAGCAGCATCGCATCGCCGTAGCTGAAGAAGCGGTAGCGTTCGTCGATCGCGTGCCGGTACGCGGCGCGGATCGTCTCGACGCCCGCGAACGCGGACACCAGCATCAGCAGGGTCGACTTCGGCAGGTGGAAGTTCGTGACGAGCCGGTCGACGACGCGGAAACGGTAGCCCGGCGTGATGAAGATGTCGGTCTCGGCCTGCGTCGCCGCGAGCGGGTGGCCCGCTTCGTCGGCGCTGCGCGCCGCGGCTTCGAGCGCGCGCATCGACGTCGTGCCGACCGCGATCACGTTGCCGCCGCGCGCGCGGGTCGCGGCGATCTTGTCGACGAGTGATTGCGGCAGGTCGTACCACTCGCTGTGCATCCGGTGCTCGGCGATGTTCTCGACGCGCACCGGCTGGAACGTTCCGGCGCCCACGTGCAGCGTCAGCGTCGCGCGCTCGACGCCCATCGCGTCGAGCTTGTCGAGCAGCGGCTGGTCGAAATGGAGCCCGGCCGTGGGCGCCGCGACCGCGCCCGGCTTGCTCGCATAGACGGTCTGGTAGCGCGTCTCGTCGTTCGCGTCGGCGTCGTGCTCGATGTACGGCGGCAGCGGCAGGCGGCCGTGCTGCTCGATCAGCGTGAGGCACGGCTCCGGGAAATGCAGCGTGAAGAACGGCTCGACGCGCTCGCCGACCGTCACGTCGAACGCGTCGGCGAGGCGCAGCGTCGTGCCGGCGCCCGGCGACTTGCTCGCGCGGATCTGCGCGAGCGCGGTGTGCGTGCCGGTCACGCGCTCGATCAGCACCTCGATCTTGCCGCCACTGGCCTTCTGGCCGAAGAAGCGCGCCTTCAGCACCTTGGTATCGTTGAACACGAGCAGGTCGCCGGGTGCGATGCACGACGGCAGCTCGGCGAAGCGGCGGTCGACGAGGCGCGTGGGGTCGACGGTGCCATCGACCTCGAGCAGGCGGCTCGCGGTGCGGTCGGGCAGTGCGGTTTGCGCAATCAGCTCGGGGGGCAGATTGAAATCGAAATCGGAAAGCGTGAACATGCGGGCTGGTTCGAAACGGCCGGCGGGCGCCGCCGACAGGGCGGAAACGCATGAATGGGGCGCGCAAGCCGCTATGATGGCGGGATGCGCGGCCTGGCCGGCGTCGTTCGTTCGGACGACGTGAAAGCCGCTATTGTACTTGCCTTGCGAAGCACCCAGACGATCCGATGCCTGTGTCACCACGCCGTTCCTCTGCCGCTGTTGCCGATTCCGCCGATCCGTTCGACGCGGACGATGCCGCGTTACACGCGCAAAGTGTGGAACCGCGCGGTGCCGCGCCGCGCCGCGCGGGCCCGAAGCGCGGCGCCGACGGGCGGCTCGCGCAGCCGGCCGCCGCCGCGCCCGACGTCGAACCGGGCGCGGGCAGCGACGACGCGGGGGCAGCCGGTACGCCCGGCGCGAAGCGCAAGAAGAAGCTGGCCGCCGACAAGCCCGTGAAGACCGCCGACAAGCTTGCGAAGCTCGGCCTCACACGCTCGATCGATCTCGTGCTGCATCTGCCGATGCGCTACGAGGACGAAACCACGCTCACGCCGATCGGCGAACTGCTGCCGGGCGGCGTCGCGCAGACCGAGGGCGTGGTGTTCGACAACGAAGTCGCATACCGGCCGCGGCGCCAACTCGTCGTGAAGATCCAGGACGACGACGGCGAGCAGCTCGTGCTGCGCTTTCTCAATTTCTACGGCTCGCAGGTCAAGCAGATGGCGGTCGGCCAGCGGCTGCGCGTGCGCGGCGACGTGCGCGGCGGCTTCTTCGGGATGGAGATGGTGCATCCGGCCGTGCGCGTCGTCGAAGCCGATGCGCCGCTGCCGCAGGTGCTCACGCCCGTCTATCCGAGCACGGCCGGCGTGTCGCAGGCCTATCTGCGCAAGGCGATCGAGAACGCGGTCGAGCGCACGCCGCTGCCCGAGCTGCTGCCGCCCGAGATCGAACGCGACTACCTGAAGCCGCTCGGCGTGCCGACGCTCGCGCAGGCCGTGCGCATCCTGCACCACCCGGGCGTCGATTCCGATGAAGCCGCGCTGATGGACGGCTCGCATCCGGCGTGGACGCGCATCAAGTTCGAGGAACTGCTCGCGCAGCAGCTGTCGCTCAAGCGTGCGCACGAGGAGCGCCGCACGCGCGCGGCGCCAGCGATGCCGCGCCGCGCCGCGACCGATGCCGACGCGCTGACGACGCGTCTCTACGCGGCGCTGCCGTTCACGCTGACGGGCGCGCAGTCGCGCGTCGTCGACGAGATCGCGCATGACCTCACGCTCGCGCATCCGATGCAGCGGCTGCTGCAGGGCGACGTCGGTAGCGGCAAGACGGTCGTCGCGGCGCTGGCGGCCACGCAGGCGATCGACGCCGGCTACCAGGCCGCGCTGATGGCGCCGACCGAAATCCTCGCGGAGCAGCACGCGCGCAAGCTGCGCGCATGGCTCGAACCGCTCGGCGTATCGGTCGCCTGGCTCGCGGGCAGCCTGAAGGCGAAGGAGAAGCGCGCGGCGATCGAGGCCGCGGCGCTCGGCACCGCGCAGCTCGTGATCGGCACGCACGCGATCATCCAGGACACGGTCGAATTCGCGCGGCTCGGCCTCGTGATCGTCGACGAGCAGCACCGCTTCGGCGTCGAGCAGCGTCTCGCGCTGCGCGCGAAGGCCGCGAACGCGGCCAACGGCGCGCGCGATTTCCAGCCGCACCAGCTGATGATGTCGGCCACGCCGATTCCGCGCACGCTCGCGATGACGTATTACGCGGATCTCGAGGTGTCGACGATCGACGAGTTGCCGCCGGGCCGCACGCCGGTGCTGACGCGCCTCGTCGGCGATGCGCGGCGCGAAGAGGTGATTGCCCGCGTGCGCGAGGCCGCGCTGACCGGCCGCCAGGTCTATTGGGTGTGTCCGCTGATCGAGGAGAGCGAGACGCTGCAGCTGCAGACGGCCGTGGAGACCTACGAGACGCTGGCCGCGGCGCTGCCCGAACTGAAGGTCGGGCTCGTGCACGGGCGGCTGTCGCCGGCCGACAAGGCGGCCGTGATGGAAGCCTTCACGCGCAACGACGTGCAGTTGCTCGTTGCGACGACCGTGATCGAGGTCGGCGTCGACGTGCCGAACGCGTCCCTGATGGTGATCGAGCACGCGGAGCGCTTCGGCCTCGCGCAGCTGCATCAGCTGCGCGGCCGCGTCGGGCGCGGCACCGCGGCGTCGGTGTGCGTGCTGCTGTACTCGGGCCCGCTGTCGCTGACCGGCCGTGAGCGGCTGAAGACGATGCGCGAGACGACCGACGGCTTCGAGATCGCGCGGCGCGACCTCGAAATTCGCGGCCCCGGCGAATTTCTCGGCGCGCGCCAGTCCGGCGCCGCGATGCTGCGCTTCGCGAACCTCGAGACCGACGGCTGGCTGATCGACCCGGCCCGCGATGCGGCAGCGCGGCTGATCGCCGCGTATCCCGACGTGGTCACGCAGCACCTCGCTCGCTGGCTCGGCGGGCGGGAGCAGTATCTGAAGGCCTGATTCGCGCATTCAGGGACGGATACGAAACCGTCATTCAGCGGTGAATCGGCGCATCGCGATGCAGAGAAACTTGGCGAACCGGTGCCAACGGGTGTATAAATTAAACCTATCGCCTGTATAACCCTGATTGACCCACAATGACCCTGACTGAATTGAAGTACATCGTCGCGGTCGCGCGCGAACGGCATTTCGGTCGCGCGGCCGAAGCATGCTTCGTGAGCCAGCCGACTCTATCGGTGGCCATCAAGAAGCTGGAAGACGAGCTCAACGTGCAGATTTTCGAGCGCGGCGCGAGCGAAGTGAGCGTGACCCCGATCGGCGACCAGATCGTCACGCAGGCGCAGCGCGTGCTCGAGCAGACCTTCGCGATCAAGGAGATCGCGAAGCAGGGCAAGGACCCGCTCGTCGGCCCGTTCCGTCTCGGCGTGATCTACACGATCGGGCCGTACCTGCTGCCGACGCTCGTCAAGCAGATGATCCAGCGCGTGCCGCAGATGCCGCTGATGCTGCAGGAGAATTACACGCTGAAGCTGCTCGAACTGCTGAAGCAGGGCGAAATCGACGCCGCGATCATGGCGCTGCCGTTCCCGGAAACCGGCCTGATGGTGCGCCCGCTGTACGACGAGCCGTTCGTCGTCGCGCTGCCGGCCGGCCATCCGTGGGAGAAGCGTCACGAGATCGACGCCGAGGACCTGAAGCAGGAAACCATGCTGCTGCTCGGCAACGGTCACTGCTTCCGCGACCATGTGCTCGGCGTGTGCCCGGAGCTGATGCGCTTTTCGCAGACGGCCGACGGTATCCAGAAGACCTTCGAGGGCTCGTCGCTCGAAACGATCCGCCATATGGTCGCGAGCGGTGTCGGCATCACGGTGCTGCCGCGGATGTCGGTCGCCGAAGTCGGCCCGCGCGCGAACGGCCCCGACGCCGAGTTGCTGTCGTACGTGCCGTTCAACGAACCGGTGCCGGATCGTCGCGTCGTGCTGGTGTGGCGCAAGAGCTTTACGCGGATGCCGGCGATCGACGCGATCAGCGAGGCGATCGCCGCGTGCGACCTGCCGGGCGTCGCGAAGCTCGACATGCCGGCGACGATGAATTGAGCAGGGGGCGGTGCATCTGAGGCAGGCAAGGGACGGGGTCTAGCGACCCCGTTTATTTTTGCCTATCGAATAGATGAAATTTATCAAATTCAAATTAATGATAGAAATAAATAGAATCATTTCCATGGATTGCGCTGGATCGGCGGTCCGATTTACACACTGAATGCAGATGTCAAAGGAGGATGTCATGATGCGGTCGGTATTGCAGCACGCGCAGCGGAACATCCCGTCGCGCGACGAGGTCGTAAATCGCGCGAGGGCCGCGGCCCGTAGCCTGCGCCCGATTGCGTTCGCGTATCTGGCGGACCGTGTGTATGGCGGATGACTGCCGCGGCATCCCGGTTCCGGGTTCCCCCGACTCACCGCCATTCAGCCATGAGGGAGCATTGCATGTCCGAAGTCCCGCAGCCCGCATCGAAGGCAACGCCGCCTGACACCCCGTAGTACGACAGGACCAACCTGTTCCGTTTCATCCCCCTGCAATGCTCCACGAACCGCGCCCGGCAAGTGGGGGCTTACGAGCAAGTAAAGGAGAAAAAAGCATGTCGACCGAATCGAAATGTCCGTTCAACCACACGGCGGCCGGCGGCACGTCGAACAAGGACTGGTGGCCGAACCAGCTCAATCTCAACATCCTGCACCGGCACTCGGCGTTGTCCGATCCGATGGACAAGGATTTCGACTACGCGGAAGCGTTCAAGAAGCTCGACCTCGCGGCGGTGAAGCGCGACCTGCAGGCGCTGATGACGACGTCGCAGGACTGGTGGCCGGCCGACTTCGGTCACTACGGCGGCCTGTTCATCCGGATGGCCTGGCATAGCGCCGGCACGTACCGGACCGCCGACGGCCGTGGCGGCGCGGGCGGCGGGCAACAGCGCTTCGCCCCGCTGAACAGCTGGCCGGACAACGGCAACCTCGACAAGGCGCGCCGGCTGCTGTGGCCGATCAAGCAGAAATACGGCCGCAACATCTCGTGGGCCGACCTGATGATCCTGACCGGCAACGTCGCGCTCGAATCGATGGGCTTCAAGACCTTCGGCTTCGCCGGCGGCCGCGTCGACACGTGGGAGCCGGACGACGTCTACTGGGGTTCGGAAAAGATCTGGCTGGAACTGAGCGGCGGCCCGAACAGCCGTTACTCGGGCGACCGTGAACTCGAGAATCCGCTCGCGGCCGTGCAGATGGGCCTCATCTACGTGAACCCGGAAGGCCCGGACGGCAACCCCGACCCGGTCGCGGCGGCACGCGATATCCGCGAGACGTTCGCGCGCATGGCAATGAACGACGAAGAGACGGTCGCGCTGATCGCCGGCGGCCATACGTTCGGCAAGACGCACGGCGCGGGCCCCGCATCGAACGTCGGTCCGGAACCGGAAGCGGCCGGCATCGAGCAGCAGGGTCTCGGCTGGAAGAGCACGTACGCATCGGGCAAGGGCCGCGACGCGATCACGAGCGGCCTCGAAGTGACGTGGACGTCGACGCCGACGAAGTGGAGCAACGATTTCTTCAAGCACCTGTTCAGCTACGAATGGGAATTGACGAAGAGCCCGGCCGGCGCGCATCAGTGGGTCGCGAAGGGCGCCGACGAGGTGATTCCGGATGCGTTCGATCCGGCGAAAAAGCATCGTCCGACGATGCTGACGACCGACCTGTCGCTGCGTTTCGACCCCGCCTACGAGAAGATCTCGCGCCGCTTCTACGAGAACCCGGCCGAGTTCGCCGACGCGTTCGCGCGCGCCTGGTTCAAGCTCACGCACCGCGACATGGGCCCGCGTGCGCGCTATCTCGGCCCGGAAGTGCCGGCCGAGCAACTGCTGTGGCAGGACCCGATTCCGGCCGTCGACCACCCGCTGATCGACGCTGCCGATGTCGCCGCGCTGAAGGCGAAGATCCTCGCGACGGGGCTGAGCGTGTCGCAGCTCGTGTCGACCGCATGGGCGTCCGCATCGACGTTCCGTGGCTCGGACAAGCGCGGCGGCGCGAACGGTGCGCGCATCCGCCTCGCGCCGCAGAAGGACTGGGAAGTCAACCAGCCCGCGCAGCTTGCGAAGGTGCTCGAAACGCTCGAAGGCGTGCAGAAGGCGTTCAACGATGCGCAGACGGGCGGCAAGAAGGTGTCGCTCGCCGACCTGATCGTGCTGGCCGGTGCGGCCGGCGTCGAACAGGCCGCGAAGAATGCGGGCGTGGCGGTGACGGTGCCGTTCGCGCCGGGCCGGATGGACGCGTCGCAGGAGCAGACCGATATCGAAGCGATGGCCGTGCTCGAGCCGGTTGCGGACGGTTTCCGCAACTACCTGAAGCGCGCGTACAAGACGCCGGCGGAGGCGCTGCTGGTCGACAAGGCCCAGCTGCTGACGCTGAGCGGGCCGGAGATGACGGTGCTCGTCGGCGGCCTGCGTGTGCTCGGCGCGAACGTCGGTGACGCACGGCACGGCGTGTTCACCGATCGTCCGGGCTCGCTGACCAACGACTTCTTCGTGAACTTGCTCGACATGGGCACGGAGTGGAAGCCGGTGTCGGCCGCGAACGACGTGTTCGAAGGGCGCGATCGGGCGACGGGCCAGGTCAAGTGGACGGGTACGCGCGTCGACCTGATCTTCGGTTCGCACTCGCAGTTGCGTGCGCTGGCCGAGGTGTACGGCAGCGCGGACGCGAACGAGAAGTTCGTGCGCGATTTCGTCGCGGCCTGGAACAAGGTGATGAACCTCGACCGCTTCGACCTCGCGTGAATGTCGCGATGCGGTAACGCAGTCACGCTGTAACGTGAAACGGCCGGTCGCACGACCGGCCGTTTTTTCTTCCAGGATCTTGTCGAAGGAGTGACGACCATGACGCAAATGATGCTGAACATGCGCACCGCGTTCACGCCGGCCGAGTGGGTGCGGCGTATCGTCGGTTTCGCGATCGTCGTCGGCGGTGCGGCCGAGCTGGCCGCGCAGGCGCTGCACGCGCTCGCGCCGCTCGTGTCGAGCGCTGGCGGCTGAGCGCGGCGAGTCCCGAACGGGTGCCGTGCAACGCGGCATGCGGATTGCTCGGCGCATTTTCTCCGGTTCAACATTTCGAATGAGGAGTTCCGAAGATGGCCAAGAAAGGCAACGCCACGCAGATCAACATCGGCATCAGCGACAAGGACCGCAGGAAAATCGCGGACGGCCTGTCGCGCCTGCTTGCCGATACGTTCTCGCTGTACCTGAAGACCCACAATTTCCACTGGAACGTCACGGGTCCGATGTTCAACACGCTGCACCTGATGTTCGAAGCGCAGTACAACGAACTGTGGCTCGCGGTCGACTCGATCGCCGAGCGCATTCGCACGCTCGGCGTCGTCGCGCCGGGCACGTTCGCGGATTTCGCGAAGCTGTCGTCGGTGCCGGAAGCGAACGGGGTGCCGGGGGCGGAAGAGATGATCCGTCAGCTCGTAGAAGGGCACGAGACGGTCGTGCGCACCGCGCGCGAAATCTTCCCGATCGCCGATGCGGCGAGCGACGAGCCGACCGCCGACCTGCTGACGCAGCGCCTGCAGACGCATGAAAAGACCGCGTGGATGCTGCGGTCGCTGCTCGCGTAAGTTCGCTGCGGCCGGTATCGGCGGGCAGTCCGACCTCAAACCGGGGCCAGGTTGCAGGCATCGGATTGAATTCTGCCTGCCCGCCGATGCATGTCCGCTGCAAATCTGTCCCTTAATTGGCGAGCGGGACTGCCCCGGCCGCTTGCAGCGGGGCGGAGCGCCCGACGCGCGTGCCGCGGCACCCGGCCGCGGGCCATCCCGACATGACGCGAACCGTGCCTCCGCTCTAAAATGCCGGGATTATCTTCCCGGTGCTTCGCCATGCTTGCCCGCTTTCCCCTGTATCTGCGGCTCGTCCGGATGGACAAGCCGATCGGCAGCCTGCTGCTGCTCTGGCCGACGCTCAACGCACTGTGGATCGCATCGGACGGCCATCCGCGCTGGCCGCTGCTCGTGATCTTCGTACTCGGCACGCTGCTGATGCGCTCGGCCGGCTGCGCGATGAACGACTATGCCGACCGCGATTTCGACCGTCATGTGAAGCGCACGGCCGATCGGCCGCTGACGTCGGGCAAGATCCGCGCATGGGAAGCCATCGCGATCGCGGTGGTGCTGTCGTTCATCGCGTTTCTGCTGATCCTGCCGCTCAACACGCTGACGAAGGCGTTGTCGGTCGTCGCATTGTTCGTCGCCGGTTCGTATCCGTTCATGAAGCGATTCTTCGCGATTCCGCAGGCGTATCTCGGCATCGCGTTCGGCTTTGGCATCCCGATGGCCTTCGCGGCCGTGCAGGACACGGTGCCGATGCTCGCGTGGGTGATGCTGATCGCGAACATCTTCTGGTCGATCGCGTACGACACCGAATACGCGATGGTCGATCGCGACGACGACATCAAGATCGGGATTCGCACGTCCGCGCTGACGTTCGGCCGCTTCGACGTCGCGGCCGTGATGGCGTGCTATGCGGTGACGCTCGGCATCTATGTATGGATCGGCGTGACGCTCGGCTTCGGCCTCGCTTACTGGGCCGGCTGGGCGGCGGCGGTCGGCTGCGCGCTGTATCACTACACGCTGATCAAGGGGCGTGAGCGGATGCCGTGCTTCGCGGCGTTCCGGCACAACAACTGGCTCGGCGGCGTGCTGTTCGCGGGAATCGCCGCGCATTACCTGCTGGCGGGTGCGGCCGGCAACTGAAGGGGCCGCGCGCCGATGCGCGATGCCAGTTAAAAAAGCGGCCGAGGCCGCTTTTTTTGTTGCCGGCGCCGGAAGCCCGGCGGCAGTCGCCGCGCTTACGCGCGGCCGAGTTCGTCGCCCATTTCCTTCGCGCGTGCCTCGGCTGCGAGCGCGCCGCGCACGATCGCTTCCTTCACGCCCTGCGCGTCGAACGACGCGAGCGCGGCGGCCGTCGTGCCGCCCTTCGACGTCACGCGCTCGCGCAGCACGCTTGCCGGCTCGCCCGATTGCGCGGCGAGTTGCGCGGCGCCCGCGAACGTCGCGACCGCAAGCGCGCGGCCCTGCTCGTCGTTCATGCCGAGGCGGCGCGCGGCTTCCTGCAGCGCTTCGATGAAGTAGAACACGTAGGCCGGGCCGCTGCCCGAGATTGCCGTGACCGCATCGAGCTGCGCTTCGTCGTCGAACCACACGATCTCGCCGACCGCGCCGAGCACGTTCGACGCGAGCTCGCGACCGGCCGCGTCGACGCCCGGCAGCGCGGCGAGACCCGTCACGCCCATGCCGACCAGCGCGGGCGTGTTCGGCATCGTGCGCACGACGCGCGCGTAGTCGCCGAGCCAACGGGCGAGGTCGGTGCCGCGGATGCCTGCCGCAATGCTGATCACGAGCTGCGATTTCAAATGCGGCGCGAGCGCTTGCGCGACGTCCTTCAGCGCCTGCGGTTTCACCGCGAGCACGATCGCGTCGTAGTCCGCGAGCGTCGCGTCGATGGCCGCGCCGGTGCGGATGCCGAACTGCTGCGCCGCGCGCGCGCGGGCGTCTTCGTTGACGTCGATGGCATACAGGCCGTCAGCGGCGACGCCGCGCTTGACCAGGCCGCCGATGAGGGCCGCGGCCATGTTGCCGCCGCCGATGAATGCGATTTTCATGATGTCAGATTGAGCAGGTGAGTGAACGGAAAGGCGGAACAGCGCGGCGCTCAGTGCGAATAGTCGCGCGCGCCGAAGATCGCGGTGCCGACGCGCACGATCGTCGCGCCTTCGAGCACCGCGGCTTCGAGATCGGCGGACATGCCCATCGACAACGTGTCGAGCGCCAGGCCTTCGGCGCGCAATGCGTCGAACAGCGCGCGCAGCGCGCGATGCGGCACGCGTTGTGCGTCGATATCGCCAGCCGGTTCGGGAATCGCCATCAGGCCGCGCAGCCGCAGCGCCGGCAGCGCGGCGATCGCGAGCGCGAGCTCGGCCACGTCGGCCGGCGCGACGCCGCTCTTCGACGCCTCGCCGCTGATGTTCACCTGCACGCACACATTGAGCGGCGGCAGGTGCGCGGGGCGTTGTTCGGCGAGGCGCTGCGCGATCTTCAGCCGGTCGACCGAATGGACCCAGTCGAAGCGTTCGGCGACCGGGCGCGTCTTGTTCGATTGCAGCGGCCCGATGAAATGCCATTCGAGGTCCGCACGCAGGTCGGCGAGCGCGTCGATCTTGTCGATCGATTCCTGCACGTAGTTCTCGCCGAACGCGCGTTGTCCGGCCGCATGCGCGGTGCGCACGTCGCCGGCGGGAAAAGTCTTCGACACGGCGAGCAGCGAGACGGTGGCGGGATCGCGGCCGGCCGCGCGGGCGGCGTCGGCGATGCGGCGGTGAACGGAGTCGAGACGGGCGGCGAAGTCGGACATGACGAGCACGGAAGCAGGCACGGGAAACGAGTACGGCAGCAAGTACGGCAGCGAATGCGGTGACGAATGCGGCACGGCACGCGCCGCTTCGATTCAGCCATTATACGGACGCCGCCGCGGGTGCCACGCTAGCCGTACAGCAGATGCTCGACGAGCTGGATCCAGTGCGCGACCGGAATCTGCGTGCCGCTTTGCAGGTGCGCGATGCAGCCGATGTTACCGGACACGATCATCTGCGGATCGAGCGCCTGCAGCTTCAGCAGCTTCTGCTTGCGCAGCCTGTACGACAGCGACGGCTGCGTCAGCGAATAGGTGCCGGCCGACCCGCAGCACAGATGGCTGTCGGCCGGCAGCCGCACGTCGATGCCGAGCGTCTCGAGCAGGCGCTCGACCTTGCCGCGCGACTGCTGGCCGTGCTGCAACGTGCACGGCGGGTGATACGCGACGGTATGGATCGCGCGGCGCCGCGCGAGCGTCGAGATCTCGGCCTCGAACGCGAGCAGCACGTCGGAGATGTCGCGCGTCAGCGCGACGATGTGCTGCGCTTTCTCCGCATACGCCGGATCGTCGCGCAGCAGGTGCGCGTATTCGAGCACCGTCACGCCGCAGCCCGTTGCATTCATCACGATCGCCTCGGCGCCTTGCTCGACGTACGGCCACCACGCGTCGATGTTGCGGCGTGCGTCGTCGAGCGCTTCGTCGTGATAGTTCAGGTGCAGGCGGATCGCGCCGCAACAGCCCGCGTCGGGCGCGACGATCGTCTCGACACCGAGCGCGTCGAGCACGCGCGCGGTCGCGATGTTGATGTTCGGCAGCATCGACGGCTGCACGCAGCCGGCGAGCATCAGCATCTTGCGCGGATGCGTGCGCTGCGGCCATTCGAGCAGTCGCGTGCGCGGCGGCACCTTGTCGCGCAGCCGTTTCGGCAAGAGCGGCCGCACGTGCTGGCCGAGCCGCATGATCGGCGAGAACAGCGTCGCGTTCGGCACGAGGCTCGCGAGCACGCGACGCACGAGCCGCTGCTGCACGGGGCGCTGCACTTGCGCTTCGACGTGCTTGCGGCCGATCTCGACGAGCCGGCCGTACTGGACACCCGACGGGCAGGTCGTCTCGCAGCTGCGGCAGGTGAGGCAGCGGTCGAGGTGCTGCTGCGTGCTGCGCGTGACGGGCGCGCCTTCGACCATCTGCTTGATCAGGTAGATGCGGCCGCGCGGGCCGTCGAGTTCGTCGCCGAGGAGCTGATAGGTCGGGCACGTCGCGGTGCAGAAGCCGCAATGCACGCACTTGCGCAGGATCGCGTCGGCCTCGTCGCCGTCGGGCGTATTGCGGATGAAATCGGCGAGGTTCGTTTGCATCGAGCCCTCAGAGGTCGGGGTAGAGCCGGCCGCGGTTGAAGATGCGCGCGGGATCGAATGCCGTCTTCAGCCCCCGGTGAATCTTCATCAGCGGCGCGGGCAGCGGCGTGAACACGCCCGCGCTGCGGTCGTAGGAATCGCCCGCGCGGAACAGCGTCGCATGGCCGCCGGCCTGCTTCGCGCTCATGCGCACCGTCTGCGCGTCGGCGTCGGTGATCCACCAGCGTTGCGCACCGCCCCATTCCATCAGCTGGGTGCCAGGCAGGTGCATCGGCTCGGTGATCGACGGCAGCGCGAGGCGCCACAGCGCATAGCCGGGCGGAATGCCGTTGAAGAACGGGTCGGTGTGCTCGCGCACGCCGGCCCAGAAGCGCTCGGCCTCGACCGCGTCGACGACTTCGCCGCCGAGCAGCGTCTTCGCCGATTTCACGGCGGCCTCGGCGCCCGACAGCCGCAGCACCAGCGTGCCGTTGCGCCAGGCGCTCGCGCTGATCGGCAGCGGATGGCCGCCCCATTCGTTGAGCTTGCGCACCGCGTCGGTCGCGGTCATCTCGAACTTCAGCGTGACTTCGGCGACCGGCACCGGCAGCACCTTGATCGACAGGTCGAGCATCAGCCCGAGCGTGCCGAGCGAGCCGGCCATCAGCCGCGACACGTCGTAGCCGGCGACGTTCTTCACGACCTGCCCGCCGAAGCGCAGCACTTCGCCGCGCCCGTTCATCAGCGTGACGCCGAGCACGAAATCGCGTGGCGCGCCGCAGGTCGCGCGGCGCGGGCCCGCGAGGCCCGCCGCGATGCAGCCCCCGACGGTGGCCGCGCGGCCGAAATGCGGCGGCTCGAACGGTAGCATCTGGCCGCACTCGGCGAGGACGGTTTCAAGCTGCGCGAGCGGCGTGCCCGCGCGGACCGTGACGACGAGCTCGGCCGGATCGTACGACACGATGCCCTGAAACGAGCGCGTGTCGAGTATTTCGCCGTCCAGCGCCTGGCCGTACCAGTCCTTGGTGCCGCCGCCGCGAATCCGCAGCGGCCGGCCGTCGGCACTGGCGGCACGGATGCGCTCGGCCCATCCGGCGACGATGTCGTCCTCTTCCATGTTCTGTTGCTGCCTCGTTGTTGTCCGGTCGATTGTACCGGGGTGGCGCGAATCCACATCGCGACTATCCCTAAGCCCCGTATGACGAAGGCAGGCACCCGCCACGCGCACGGCCGGCACGGGCCGCGCGACTGCACGACTGCGCGGCGCTCAGAAGCGCGGCAGGTCGGGGTGCGGCAGCAGCCCCCCACGGACGTGCTGGCGGCCGTACTCGGCGCAACGCGCGCGGGTCGGGATGCCCTTGTCGGGGTTGAGCAGCCCGGCCGGATCGAATGCGCGCTTGACCGCGAAGAACGCATCGCGCTCCTGCGGCGAGAACTGTACGCACATCGAATTGAGCTTTTCGATGCCGACACCGTGCTCGCCCGTCACGCTGCCGCCGAATTCCACGCAGCATTCGAGGATTTCCGCGCCGAACTGTTCGGCGCGGTGCAGCTCGTCCGGATCGTTCGCGTTGTAGAGGATCAGCGGATGCATGTTGCCGTCGCCGGCATGGAACACGTTGATGCAGCGCAACCCGTAGCGCGTTTCGAGTTGCTCGATGCGCGCGAGCAAGGGGCCGATCGCGCGGCGCGGCACGGTGCCGTCCATGCAGTAATAGTCGGCGGAAATGCGCCCCGCGGCAGGAAACGCGTTCTTGCGGCCGGACCAGAAGCGCAGCCGTTCGCTTTCGTTGCGCGACACCTGGATTCGCGTCGCGCCATGCTCGCGCAGCACGGCCGTCATGCGGACGATTTCCTCCGCGACTTCCTCGGGCGTGCCGTCCGATTCGCACAGAAGGATCGCCTTCGCGTCGAGGTCGTAACCCGCGTGCGTGAACGCCTCGACGGCCTGCGTGGCCGGCTTGTCCATCATCTCCAGCCCGGCCGGGATGATGCCCGACGCGATGATCGCGGCGACCGCCTCGCCGCTCTTCACGACATCGTCGAAGCTCGCCATCACGAGCTGCGCGGTCTGCGGTTTCGGGATCAGCTTCACCGTGACCTCGGTGACGATCGCGAACATCCCTTCACTGCCGATCATCACCGCGAGCAGGTCGAGGCCCGGCGTGTCGAGGCCGAGCGAGCCGAATTCGACGATCTCGCCGTCGATCGTGACCGCGCGCACGCGCATCACGTTGTGCACCGTCAGCCCGTATTTCAGGCAGTGGACGCCGCCGGAATTCTCCGCCACGTTGCCGCCGATCGTGCAGGCGATCTGTGACGAAGGATCGGGGGCGTAGTACAGCCCGTACGGCGCGGCCGCTTCCGAAATCGCGAGGTTGCGCACGCCGGGCTGCACGATGGCCGTGCGCGCGTACGGATCGACTTCGACGATGCGCGTGAAGCGCGCGAGCGACAGCACGACGCCGTTGACGATCGGCAGCGCGCTGCCGGACAGGCTCGTGCCCGCGCCGCGCGGCACGATCGGCACTTCCATGCGGCGGCAGATCTGCACGATCCGCTGCACTTGGGATTCGGTTTCGGGTAGCGCGACCGCGAGCGGCAGCCGGCGGTACGCGGACAGGCCGTCGCATTCGTACGGCGCCGTATCTTCGTCGCGGAACAGCAGGCAATGCGTCGGCAGCACGGCCATCAGCGCCTGCACGACTTCGCGCTGGCGTTGCGCGCGGGTTGCGCTCGACAGTTCGACGGAAGCGTTCATGGGGTCTCCAGCGGGCGGCGCGGCGGCGCGCCGCGGTGTCAGCACGTGAAGATCTTGCCGGGATTCATCAGGTTGCGCGGATCGAGCGCGAGCTTGATCGCGCGCATCGCGTCGATCGCGTTGTCGCCGTGCTCCTTCGGCAGGAAGCGCATCTTGTGCAGGCCGACGCCGTGCTCGCCGGTGCAGGTGCCGCCGAGGCGCAGCGCGCGTTCGACGATCCGGTCGTTGATGCGTTCGGCTTCGTCGATTTCCTCGGGTTTGTCGGGATCGATCAGGATCGCGACGTGGAAATTGCCGTCGCCGACGTGGCCGACGATTGGGCAGGGCAGCGACGATGCGCGCAGGTCGACTTCGGTTTCCTCGACGCACGCGGCGAGTTGCGAGATCGGCACGCACACGTCGGTCGTCACCGCGCGGCAGCCGGGTTTGAGCTGCAGCATCGCAAAATACGCGTTGTGGCGCGCGGCCCAGAGCCGCGTGCGATCCTCGGGGCGGGTCGCCCATTCGAAGCCCTGGCCATTGTTCTGGCCCGCGAGCGTCTGCACGAGCTCGGCCTGTTCCTTCACGCCGGCTTCGGTGCCGTGGAATTCGAAGAACAGCGTCGGCGCTTCGGCGAGCGTCAGGTTCGAGTGGCGGTTGATCGAGCGTACCGCGAGCGCGTCGACGAACTCGACGCGCGCGATCGGCACGCCCATCTGGATCGTCTCGATCACGGTGCGCACCGCGTCGCCCATCGACGGGAACGTGCAGATCGCGGCCGACACGGCTTCGGGCAGCGGATGCAGGCGCAGCGTGATCTCGGTGATCACGCCGAGCGTGCCTTCGGAGCCGACGAACAGGCGCGTCAGGTCGTAGCCGGCCGACGACTTGCGCGCGCGCGAGCCCGTCTTCACGACACGGCCGTCGGCGAGCACGGCGGTCAGGCCGAGCACGTTCTCGCGCATGGTTCCGTAGCGCACGGCGTTGGTGCCCGATGCGCGGGTCGCGGTCATGCCGCCGATGCTGGCGTCGGCGCCCGGATCGATCGGGAAGAACAGGCCGGTGTCGCGCAGCGCTTCGTTGAGCGCCTTGCGCGTGATGCCCGGCTCGACCGTGACGGTCAGGTCTTCCGCGTTGATCGACAGCACCCGGTTCATTTCCGACAGGTCGAGCGAGACGCCGCCGCGCACGGCGAGGAGGTGGCCTTCGAGCGACGAGCCGGCGCCGTACGGGATCAGCGGGACGCCGTAGAGCGCGCACAGCGAGACGACTTCGCGAACTTCATCGGCGTTGTGGGCGAATACGACGGCATCGGGCAGTTGCGGATCGAACGGCGATTCGTCGCGGCCGTGATGGGCGCGGACGGCGTCGGCGGTCGACACGCGCTCGCCAAAGGCGGCGCGCAGCGCATCGAGCATGGCGGGGGGCAGCGGGCGGCGCGCGGTGGCCGGCGGGGCAGGGTGATTCACGAATGTCTCCTGACGACTGCTTGTCTGACTTTCGGCTCATTCTACGCTGTAACGCCCGCTGCGCCCGCCGCCGCGGGCTGCGATAATCGCGTTCCTAGGCAACCGGGCCGCATCGCGGCCGCGCACGAGAGGACATTCACATGGGCAACCGCTTGAGCAAGATCGCGACGCGCACGGGCGACGACGGCACCACGGGTCTCGGCGACGGACGGCGCATCGGCAAGGACGACGCGCGGATCGCCGCGATCGGCGACGTCGACGAACTGAACTCGAACCTCGGCGTGCTGCTTGCCGAGCCGCTGCCGGACGACGTGCGCACCGCGCTCGTCACGATCCAGCACGACCTGTTCGATCTCGGCGGCGAGCTGTGCATTCCCGGCCACGCGGTACTCGACGACACGCACCTCGCGCGCCTCGACCGGTGGCTCGCCGACTACAACGCGACGCTGCCGCCGCTGAAGGAATTCATCCTGCCGGCCGGCTCGCGCGCGGCGTCGCTCGCGCACGTGTGCCGGACGGTGTGCCGCCGCGCGGAGCGCTCGATCGTCGCGCTCGGGCGGAACGACGCGCTCAATGATGCGCCGCGGCGTTACGTGAATCGGCTGTCGGACCTGCTGTTCGTGCTGGCGCGCGTGCTGAACCGCGCGGCTGGCGGCTCGGACGTGCTGTGGGAGCGCGGGCGCGTCCGCTGACGCCCGGTAGCGTTTTTGCGCGCTGCGACAATTTGCCTGAGGGGCTGTGGATTTTTAAAGATGTATCGTATCCGCATGTTTAACGGAGAAATCGAACATGACCCACATCACTGCTGACCAGATGGCTCGTGTGAAGGCCACTGCCCCTGTCCTCGCCGTGCACGGCGCGACGATCACGAAGCACTTCTACCAGCGCATGTTCGCGCGCCATCCGGAACTGAAGAACCTGTTCAACCAGACGCACCAGAAGACCGGCAGCCAGCCGGAAACGCTCGCGAAGGCGGTCTATGCGTATGCGGCGAACATCGACAACCTCGGCGCGCTCGGCGGGGCGGTGTCGCACATCGCGCACAAGCACGCGAGCCTGAACATCCGTCCCGAGCATTACCCGATCGTCGGCGAGAACCTGCTCGCGTCGATCGTTGAAGTGCTCGGCGACGCGGTCGATTCCGAGACGCTCGAGGCATGGCGTGTCGCGTACGGCCAGCTCGCGCAGATCCTGATCGGCGCCGAGGCCGACCTGTACGCGGGCGCCGCGTGGAGCGGCTTCCGTCCGTTCAAGGTCGCCCGCAAGGTGCGTGAAAGCGACGAGATCACGTCGTTCTACCTGACGCCTGCCGACGGCGGTGAGGCGCCGACCTTCGCGCCGGGCCAGTATGTCACGGTGAAGCGTTTCGTCGGCGACCTCGGCGTCGACCAGCCGCGCCAGTACAGCCTGTCCGACGCTCCCCACGGCAAGTGGCTGCGCATCTCGGTGAAGCGCGAGGCCGGCCAGCCGGAAGCGATCCCGCCCGGCAAGGTATCGACGCTGATGCATGACGGCGTTGAGGAGGGCGCGATCGTCGACGTGACCGCGCCGATGGGTGAATTCTCGCTGAAGCGCGGCGTCGATACGCCGGTCGTGCTGATCTCGGGCGGCGTCGGCCTGACGCCGATGGTGTCGATGGCATCGGCGCTGGTCGGCGAAGGCAGCACGCGCGAGGTGCGGTTCGTCCACGCATGTCGGTCGGGCGCGGTGCATGCGTTCCGCGACTGGCTGAACGATACGGTGCGCGAACACGCGAACATGAAGCGCACGGTGCTGTACGAGGTGGTCGGCCCGAACGACCGGGGCGGCGTCGATCACGACCTCGAGGGGCGCTTGACGCCGGAACGCGTGAAGCAATACGCGCTGGTGCCGGATGCCGACTACTACGTCTGCGGCCCGATCGCGTTCATGAAGGCGCAGCGCGACGCGCTGGTCGCGCTCGGCGTCGCGCCGGAGCGCATCAATACCGAGATCTTCGGCTCGGGCGCGCTCGAGTGAGAGCCTGACGGCGGCTGCTCGCCAACCAAAAAGCCCGGCGCGAGCCGGGCTTTCTTCTTGTGGCGCAGGCTGCAGGCCGCGGGTGGCACGCGCCGCCTCGGGCCTGCCGGCGATCAGTTGCCGCTGCCGCGCGCGACGCGCCGTGCCTTCACCGATTCCGCGAGGCCCTCGAGCACCTTCACGCTGTCGTCCCACGCGATGCACGCGTCGGTGATGCTCTGGCCGTAGGTCAGCGGGCAGCCTTCCTTCAGGTCCTGGCGCCCCTCGACGAGGTGCGACTCGATCATCACGCCGACGATGCGCTCGTCGCCGGCAGCAACCTGGCGGCCGATGTCCGCGCACACGGGGATCTGATTTTCGTGCTTCTTCGAGCTGTTCGCGTGGCTCGCGTCGATCATCAGGCGCGCGGCGAGGCCCGCCTTGCCGATGTCCGCGCACGCGGCGTTCACGCTGTCCGCGTCGTAGTTCGGCGTCTTGCCGCCGCGCAGGATCACGTGGCAGTCCTCGTTGCCGGCCGTCGACACGATCGCCGAGTGGCCGCCCTTGGTCACCGACAGGAAATGGTGCGGCTGCGATGCGGCCTTGATTGCGTCGACCGCGATCTTCACGTTGCCGTCGGTGCCGTTCTTGAAACCGACCGGGCACGACAGCCCCGACGCGAGCTCGCGGTGCACCTGCGACTCGGTCGTGCGCGCGCCGATCGCGCCCCACGAGATCAGGTCGGCGATGTACTGCGGGCTGATCATGTCGAGGTATTCGGTCGCGGCCGGCAGCCCCATCTCGTTGATCTGCAGCAGCAGTTCGCGCGCGGTGCGCAGCCCTTCGTTGATCTTGAAGCTGTTGTCGAGGTGCGGATCGTTGATGAGCCCCTTCCAGCCGACCGTCGTGCGCGGCTTCTCGAAGTACACACGCATCACGATTTCCAGCTCGCCCTTGAAGCGCTCGCGCTCCTTCACGAGTCGCTCCGCGTATTCGATCGCCGCCTTCGTATCGTGGATCGAACACGGCCCGATCACGACGATCAGCCGGTCGTCCATCCCGTGCAGGATGCGGTGCATCGACTGGCGCGAGTTGTAGATCAGCTCGGACGCGGCTTCGGAGCACGCGAATTCGCGGATCAGGTGGGCGGGCGGCGTCAGTTCCTTGAGTTCGCGAATGCGGACGTCATCGGTGTTGTGCGGGGGCATGCTGTTTCTCCTAATTTTGCGGGCGCCGTTCGGTCAGTGCGCGTGCGGCAGATTCATCAATTCAAGCTATTCAGTGATTCCGGTCGGAGCCGCGGGATCCGCTGCGGCGGGGACCGGGTGGCGAAGGGCGAAAAAAAACCGCCGGGTTCGCCGGCGGTTTTTTCGGGAATTTCGGTTGCGCTTTACGCGCCATCAACCCTCTCGATCCGCCAGCGGTCTGAGATGCCAAAAAAAGTAAAAATAAAACTTGGCGGACATGACGGAGATTCGGTTCGTCAAAAAAGTTGATTCGGAATTTATACCCCGGCGCCAGCCCGCTGGCAACCGGGGATGCTCGAAAATGCGGACAATCCGCGCGTTTTAGGAAAAATACGCGGATTGTCTGCGCCGCGATGCGGTTATGCCGTACCGCCGACCGTCATCTTGTCGATCCGCAGGGTCGGCTGGCCGACGCCGACCGGCACGCTCTGGCCTTCCTTGCCGCACACGCCGACGCCCGAGTCGAGCGACATGTCGTTGCCGATCATGCTCACGTACTTCAGCGATTCCGGGCCGCTGCCGATCAGCGTCGCGCCCTTCACCGGGTAGGTGACCTTGCCGTTCTCGATCATGTACGCCTCGGACGCCGAGAACACGAACTTGCCGTTCGTGATATCGACTTGGCCGCCGCCGAAGTTCACCGCGTACAGGCCGTTCTTCACCGATGCGATGATTTCCTGCGGATCCTTGTCGCCGTTCAGCATGTACGTATTGGTCATGCGCGGCATCGGCAATGCCGCATACGACTCGCGCCGCGCGTTGCCGGTGACGGGCATCTTCATCAGGCGCGCGTTCAGCGTGTCCTGGATGTAGCCCTTCAGGATGCCGTCCTCGATCAGGGTGGTGCACTGCGTCGGGTTGCCTTCGTCGTCGATGTTCAGCGAGCCGCGGCGATTCGGTAGTGTGCCGTCGTCGACCACCGTCACGCCCTTCGCCGCGACCTGCTCGCCGATCCGGCCGGCGAACGCCGACGAACCCTTGCGGTTGAAGTCGCCCTCGAGGCCGTGGCCGATCGCTTCGTGCAGCAGCACGCCCGGCCAGCCCGGCCCGAGCACGACCGTCATCGCGCCGGCCGGAGCAGGGCGCGCGTCGAGGTTCACGAGCGCTGCATGCACGGCGTCGTCGACGTAGCGCGACAGCACTTCGTCGGTGAAGTAGCCGTAGTCGAAGCGGCCGCCGCCGCCGCCGGAACCGATTTCGCGGCGGCCGTTCTGTTCGGCGATCACCGTGACCGACACGCGCACGAGCGGCCGGATGTCGGCGGCGAGCGCGCCGTCGCTGCGCGCCACCAGCACGACATCGTATTCGCCGGCGAGCCCCGCCATCACCTGCGTGACGCGCGGGTCGCGACCGCGCGCCATCTGCTCGATGCGCTCGAGCAGCTTGACCTTGGCCGTCGCGTCGAGCGACGCGAGCGGATCGGACGGCAGATACAGGTCGCGGCCCGAGATGCCCTTCAGCGACGTCGCCGCCTTGATCTTCTGGCGGCCGCCGCCGGCCGCCGCGATCGCCTTGGTGGCCGCGGCCGCCTGGGCGATGGCTTCCGGCGACAGGTCGTCCGAGTAGGCGAACGCGGTGCGGTCGCCCGCGACCGCGCGCACGCCGACGCCCTGGTCGATGCTGAAGCTGCCCGACTTCACGATGCCTTCCTCGAGGCTCCACGCTTCGCTGCGGGTCGCCTGGAAGTACAGGTCCGCGTAGTCGACGCGATGCGTGAAGATGTCGGCGATCGTGCGCGTGAGCAGGCTCTCGTCGAGGCCGTACGGCGTGAGGAGGATGTCCTTCGCCAGCGCAAGATTGCGGATGCCGGGTTCGATGATGTTCATGCGGGTATCGAGGGTTCTCAAAAAGTTGTCGGGTGCGTTCTGGGCAGATGGGTTGGCCGGGCGGCGTTTCAAGCGCCAGGGCGGATCAGCGGTTCAGGCCAGCACGCGATGCCGCCACGCGGGCAGGCTCTGGCGCACGTCGGCGATGCGCTGCGGATCGAGCGCGCCGGTCACGACGCCCGCGCCTTCGTCGCGGACCGCGACGATGTCGCCCCACGGGTCGATCAGCATGCTGTGGCCCCAGGTGCGCCGGCCGTTCTCGTGCTTGCCGCCTTGCGCGGCCGCGAGCACGTAGCACTGGTTCTCGACGGCCCGCGCGCGCAGCAGCATTTCCCAGTGCGCGCGGCCCGTCGTATACGTAAACGCCGACGGCACGACGATCAGCGCGCAGTCGCCCATCCTGCGATACAGCTCCGGAAAGCGCAGATCGTAACAGACCGACAGGCCGACCCGCCCGAACGGCGCGTCGAACGTGACGACCGTGTCGCCCGCGCGGATCGTGCGCGCCTCGTCGAACGATTCGTCGCCTTTCTCGAAGTTGAACAGGTGGATCTTGTCGTAGCGGGCCGCTTCGTTACCGGTCGGGTCGAACACGAGCGTCGTGTTCAGCACGCGATCGGGTTCGGGCGCCTTCAGCGGCAGCGTGCCGCCGATCACCCAGACGCCGTGACGGTGCGCCGCCTCCGAGAGGAAGCGCTGAATCGGGCCGTCGCGGTAGGGTTCGGCGAGCGCGAGCTTGTCGGTGTCGCGATGGCCCATGAAGCAGAAATACTCGGGCAGCAGCACGAGCTGCGCGCCGTCGCCGGCCGCTTCCGCGATCAGGCGGCCGGCTTCGGCGAGATTGCGTGCGACGTCCGGCGTGCTCACCATCTGCAGCGCGGCGACCCGAAAGGGCGTGGCGGAACGGGCGTGATCGGTCATCGCTGGATCGATTGCGTCATAAATGGGGTGCGGCCCGGCACCCTGCGCGCGTCAGTGGCTCGTCGCATCGGCCGGACCGTGATTCATCTTACCCTGATCGCCTCGCACCCGCTCGATGTGCGGATGCGCCCACGAGCCGGTGATCGCGTAGTCGAGCGCGAACGCGTGCGACAGCGTCTCCGACAGCGCGTAGTTCGCCGCCAGCACGCCGACGCCGAGCAGCGGATTGATGATCGCGGCCGCGATCGCGGCCGTGCCGGCGCCGATCTTCGGCGCGACGTGCGCGTGCAGGTCCTGCGTCTCGGTGCCGAGGTCGACCGCGCCGCGCACGGTCACGTTCGCCGGCGCAGTCGTCATCGAAAAGTCGTCGGTGCGAGCGATCCCGTTCGAGATCCGGCTGGTGCCCGTGATCTTGTCGAACGGCAGTCCCTTGCCGATCACGTCGCGGAAATTCAGCGTCAGGAAGCGCGCGAGACTCTGCAGGCTCAGCACGCCGAGCAGTTTCGCGGCGCCCGGATCGACCTTCAGGATCTGGCCGTGCTCCAGGTCGAGCGCGATCTGGCCGCCGAGCGTCGGCAGATCGACCGCGGTCGGGCCGCCGCGCCAGCCGACCTTGCCGGTCACCGAGCCGTGGCCGTCCGCCAGCGTGCGCGGCAGGCCGACGAGGTCGAGCAGCGCGCCCGCGTTGCCGACGTCGAGCTTGAAGTCGAACACGCTGCGGCGCGGTGCATCGTTTTCGTCGACGCCGCGTGCCAGCGCGCGGCGCGACGTGCGCCAGTTGCCGGTCGCCGTCAGCTTTGCGGCCGGGTTCGCCAGCTCGAGCTTGTCGAGCTGCCACACCGGCACGCCGTCTTCCTCGATGTTGCGTGCATTGACGACGAGCCGGCCGATGTCGTGATCGCGTGCAACGACCTGGTCGACGATCAGGTCGACCGACGGCATCGGCCGGTCGGTCGGCGTCGGCAGGTTCATCGCGCGGCCGACGAGGTCGTGCTGCGCACTCTGCGGAATCACGAGCTTCGCGAGCCGCGCGTTCAGCACGCCCGCGCCGTTGTGGCCGCCGCCCGGCGCCCACGACAGGTAGCCCGAGACCTGGTTCGACGCGATGTTCGCCTGCCACAACTCGTCGATGTGCGACGCGCCGATGATCACGTTTTCCCAGTTGCGCTTGAGCAGCTTCAGCGTGCCGAAGTGGAGCGCGAAGCGTTTCGGCGTGAAGCTCGCGACGTCGATGCGCGACGCGGCTTGCGGTTCCGGCGCGCGCGGCGTGTCGTGCTGGAGCGTGCGGGCCAGTGCGAGCCAGGCGTCGGCGTCGAGTTCGTCGACGTCGACGGCAGCGCTCACGCCGTCCTGCGGCAGGTCGGGCATCCGGTGGATGCCCATCGCGCCGCGCACCGCGCGCAGCGGCTGGCCGGGTGTCGCGTCGAGCAGGTAGGTGGCGGACACGGGGCCGAGCGTCAGGTCGGCATGCTCGAGGCGCTTGCCGCCCGCCTGGGCGGCCGGCTGCAGCGTGAAGCGGAACGGCATCGGCGTGCCGGCCGGTTTCGCGAACGGCGCCGGGAAGTTCAACGCGACGCCCGTCAGGTCGGAACGCGCGGTGACCTCCGGCAGGCGGCCCGGCGCGCCGCGCACGGCGAGCTGGTACGGCGCGTCGCCGACCACGTGCTCGAGCAGCGCCGCAGCCGTGCCGCGCAGGTTCAGGCCGCGCGCGGCGTCGAGCGCGAGCTTGCCGTCGACGTCCACCGCGTACGGGCCGTGCGACTGGAAGTTGCCGTTCGCGCGCACCGGGCCGCCGAGGAAGCGCCCCGACAGGTCGTGCAGCGATGCGCCAGCCTCGGAGAAGCGCACGCTGCCGCGCAGCGCGGACAGCGGCGGCACGCCGTCAGTCGACAGCGTGTTGCCGCCGAACGCGAGTGCGCCTTCGACGTGGGTATGCGGATGCGGAACGTGCTGCGGAATCGTGATCTTGAGCGCGAGCGCCGCAGGCCCCTGCGCATCGATCCGCTGGCCGATGTGCCCGCTCATCGCGCCGAGCGAGCTGTTGTCCGCGTAGTCGATCAGGTCCGCGAGCGGGCCATGCGCATGGCCGTCGATGATGAGCGGCGACGTCGACGGGTTGCCGAGATCGTCGATCCGGCCGGCGACCTTCGTCAGCGCGACGCGCTTGTAGTGCGCGCGCGCGATGTCGAAGCGCAGCTTGTTCTGCGCGAGCTCGAACACGCCGTCGATCCCGTCGAGTGCGGGCCAGACGCTCGGCGTGCCGTTCGCGAGCTTGCGCGGGGGGTACGGCGTCGGCTCGAAGCGGCCGCCGGTGAACGGCGCGACGATATGGAACACGCCGGCATCCGGCTCGTGTTCGAACGGGAATTTCTCGAGCGGGCCGCGGGCGACGATCGACGCGCCCTTGGACACCTGGCCGTCCTGCAGCGCATGGCCGAGATAGTTGCGCAGGTGCTCGGACATCCCGGTCGGCAGGTAGCGCGGAATGCGCGCCACCGACGCGCGCGCGAATTCCGCGCGCAGGTCGAGCGAGCCGCGGCCGTGGCCGGGGTTCGTGTACGAGCCCGACACCGCGATTTCCGCATCGGGATTCGCGACGAACAGGTCCGGCAACGTCACGTCGACGCGCGCGTGCTTTTCGCCCGGCGCCGGCGTGATCACCCATTTCGCGTTGCCGCGCAGCCGGTCGAAGGTCAGGCGCGGCTCGTCGAATTCGCCGGGCACCGTGACTGCCGCGTTGACCGCGTCGAAGTGCGCGGCGCCGCCCCTCTCGTTCGCGTCGACGCGGCCCCACAGGTTCTCGACGCCCGGCCAGCCGGCGCGCGGATGGCCACGCGGCGAGAGGCCGGGGGGCGGCTCCTGCGCGGCGAAGCTGATGCCCTGCAGGTCGCCGAGGAAGCGGTAGCGGACGATCGGTGCGGCGCCGGTGCGACGCTCTTCGTCGGCGAGCTCGGCCCGCGCCGGCTTCGCGCGTTCGACCTCGATGTGATAATTCGACACCATCCCGCGCGGGTCGAGCTTGATCAGTTCGTTGCGCAGCCGCGCCGGCAGCGGCAGCCCGCGGATGAACTCGCTGAGGATGCCGAGATCGACGCGGTCGCCGACGACGCTCAGGAGCTGCCCCTGGTCGGCGGCCGGCACGCGGTAGCGGGCGGTCAGCGTCGACAGCGCGAGCGAGCGGGCGAGCGGCGTGCCGTCCGGCAGCGGCGGCTGCCCGAGCTCCGCGTTGAAGCGCGTCAGGTGCAGCGTGTAGTCGCGGCCGGTGTCCAGCGCCATGTCCCAGCCGAAGCCGACCGTCGGCACGTCGAGGAGCGGCTGGGTCGGCCGCACGCGCAGCACGACGTCGGCGCCCTGCAGGTCGCCGCCGGCGGAGCGCAGGTGGCCGTTCTGGAAGGTCGCCCAGATTGCGTTGTCGATGCGGCCCGCGTGGATCGTGAGCGGTATGTCGAGATAGCGGCCGAGCGTCTGCAGGTCGACGGGGCCGGTCGACAGATATGCGTCACCGGTCCAGTTCGTCGGCTTGCCGATCGGCGCGAGCGGCTTGTGCCGGAAGCGCGCGCGGAAATCGAGCGGGCCGAGCAGCAGGGTGCCGTTCGCGGGCGCCTGAAGCGCGGCCTTGTGCTCGCGGCCGTTGTTGAGCACCGCGAGGCGGATGCCGGACAGCGCGAGCTCCGGTGCATCGTGCTGCGCGTCGCGCCAGCGCAGCGTGCCGTTGCGCAGCACGATCGCTTCCTGCTTCAGCAGCCAGGTGCCGAACGTGTCGTTGCCGCCATGGGTGGTCGCGACGCCGACGCCCGCGATGCTCAGCGAGCCGTCGGCCGCGCGCGCGACGACGAGGTCCGGATGGTCGACGATCAGGCTCGACAGCGCGGGCGACAGCCGCAGCAGCGACAACCACGACAGCGCGGCCGTCGCGTGCGGGACCAACAGCGCGATCTGGCCGTCACGGCCGCGAATGGTGAGGTTGGCGACTTCGACACCCGGCTGCATGCCGGACCAGTGGGGGGACAGTTTGCCGATCGAGAGCTGCGCGTGGAGCTTGTCGGACACCGCGCGCTCGATGCGCGGGCGAAATTCGTCGATGCGCGGCAGCACCACGTAGCGCAGCCCGAGGAACGCGCCGGCCGCGACGAAGTACGTGCCGATCCCGACTGCCAGCGTCACCCTGAACACGTGACGCAGGACTGGATGATCGTGCTTCGGAGGTCCCGCTTCGGGCTCAGCTAAGGCGGATTCCTGACGGTCGGACATGCGGCGGAAGGGCGGCGATATGGTAGTTTTGCAGACTGACGTTGAAATGTATCACAGGGGTTCGTGCCGGCGGCCGTTGCGGCAGCGCGGCACGGGCTTTCCGGCGCGCGGTTTTCGCGGCGGCGCATCCGCGTCGCGACACCGCGCCGAGTCCACGGGGCCTGTCGGCGGCGGGGCGCGCAAGCGTTCTCCCGCGGCGGCGGGCCCGACCGCCAGGCCCGCTTTTCGATGACCGACGCTTCCGCCCTGATCAGCCAGTCCTACTCCCGCTATATCGCCCGCGCGGCCGCCGCGCGTCCCGCGCTGTCCGACCAGATCGCCGCGTGGGCCGCCGCGCCGCTCGCCCGGGCGCAGCTCGACGCGCGCCTGACCGAACTGCTCGCATCGCCGGCCGGCGCGGCCGCGCCGGGCGACGAGCAACTGAAGCGGGCGCTGCGGCAGTTGCGTGTCGAGGTGTTCGGCGCGGTCGCGGAGCGCGACCTGCGCGGCGTCGCGGACGTCGCCGAGGTGACGGGCGCGATGACCGATCTCGCCGAGGTGGCCGTGCAGCGCTCGCTCACGCTGCTGTCGGCCGAACTCGAGGCGATGTACGGCGAGCCGCGCGGCGCCGACGGCCAGCGCGTCGTGCTGGGCGTGGTCGGGATGGGCAAGCTCGGCGGCCGCGAGCTGAACGTGTCGTCCGACATCGACCTGATCTTCGTCTACGAGGACGACGGCGAGACGGCCGGCGGCACGCGCTCGCCGCTGTCTACCCAGGAATACTTCACGCGGCTCGGCCGGCGCCTGATCGGCGTGCTGTCCGAAGTCACGGCCGACGGCTACGTGTTTCGCGTCGACATGCGGCTGCGCCCGAACGGCGATTCGGGGCCGCTCGTGTGCAGCCTCGGGATGCTCGAGGAATATTTCTACGTGCAGGGGCGCGAATGGGAGCGCTACGCGTGGATCAAGGGGCGGCTCGTGTCGGAAGGGGACAGCGACGCGGCGCAGCGGCTCGCGTCGCAGCTCGAATCGATCGTCAAGCCGTTCGTGTACCGCCGCTATCTCGACTTCGGTGTGATCGGGGCGATCCGTTCGCTGCACCAGCAGATTCGCCAGGAAGCCGCGCGCCGCGCGTCGATGCGGCCCGACAAGGCCGATGACATCAAGCTCGGGCGCGGCGGGATCCGCGAGATCGAGTTCAGCGCGCAGGTGTTCCAGTTGATCCGCGGCGGCCAGGATGCGGAATTCCGCGTACGGCCGACGCTCGCGGTGCTGCGCCATGCGCAGGCGCGCGGGCTGATCGGCGAGGACGTGCGCGAGCGCCTGACCGACGCCTACAACTTCCTGCGCACGCTCGAGCATCGGCTGCAGTACCGCGACGACGCGCAGACGCACGCGATGCCGGTCGATCCGGCCGAGCGCGCGGCGTTGGCCGCGTCGCTCGGCTTTGCCGACTACGCGGCGCTGATGACGGTGCTCGACGGCTACCGCACCTTCGTCGAGGCGCAGTTCGACCAGATCTTTGCCGACAAGGTGAGCGGCGGCCCCTGCGCGGGGGGCGAGGACACCACCGCGTCGTGGATCTGGAGCGGGGCGCTCGCCGACGACGGCGAAGACGACGCGCTGCGCGCGCGCCTCGACGGGCTGGGCTTCACCGATCCGGCGACCGTGCTCGCGCGGCTGCGCGCGATCTGGCAGTCGTCGCGCTACTCGGGCCTGCCGGAAAAGAGCCGGCAACGGTTCGACAGCGTTGCGCAGCGCGCGCTCGAGGCTGCGCCGCGGATCGACGCCGCGCGCCGCGACGAGACCATCGTGCGGCTGTTCGACCTGCTCGAGACGGTCAGCCGGCGCGGCGTCTATCTCGCGCTGCTGACCGAGTATCCCGCCGCGCTCGATCGCGTGCTGTCGGTGCTCGGCGCGACGCGCTGGGGCGGCGGCTACCTGATCCGCCATCCACAACTGCTCGACGAACTGCTCGACGACGAAGCGATCGCGAGCCCGTTCGACTGGCCCGCGTTCAAGGACGCCTTGCGTGCGCGCCTCGCGGCCGCCGACGGCCCCGAGCAGCAGATGGACCTGCTGCGGCATGCGCAGCACGCGGAGGTGTTCCGCATCCTGCTGATCGATCTGGCGGGCCAGCTGTCGGTCGAGCACGTGAGCGATCGCCTCTCGGAACTCGCCGACGCCGTGCTCGACGTGACGATCGAGGTTGTCTGGTCGCAGCTCGCGAAGCGCCACCGTGACGTGCCGAAGTTCGCGGTGATCGCTTACGGCAAGCTCGGCGGCAAGGAGCTCGGCTACGCGTCGGATCTCGACCTGATTTTCCTGTACGACGACCCCGACGAGCGCTCGGCGGATGTCTACACAACGTTTACACGACGGCTGATCACGTGGCTCACGACCGCGACCGGCGCCGGCGCGCTGTTCGACATCGACCTGCGGCTGCGGCCGAACGGCGAGGCCGGACTGCTCGTGACCGATCTCGACGCGTTCCGCCGCTACCAGCTGCGCGAGGGCGACGCGGCGAACACCGCGTGGGTGTGGGAGCACCAGGCGCTGACGCGCGCCCGCTACAGCGCGGGCGACACGCAGATCGGCGCCGACTTCGAGGCGATCCGCCAGCAGGTGCTGACGACGCCGCGCGACGGGGCGGTGCTTGCGAAGGAGATCGTCGACATGCGCGGCAAGGTGTTCGCCGGCCACCCGAACCAGACCGAGCTGTTCGACCTGAAGCACGATCGCGGCGGGATGGTCGACATCGAGTTCATCGTCCAGTACTGGGTGCTGCTGCATGCGTCGAGTGATGCCGAGCTGATCCGCAATACCGGCAACATCGCGCTGCTGCGCGAGGTCGCCCGATTCGGGCTGATGGGCGAGGACGAAGCCGAGCGTGTCGGCGCCGCGTACCGCAAGTACCGGAAGCTGCAACACAAGCTGCGGCTCGACGGGATGGAAAAGGCGCGGGTCGATCCGGCGCTGGTGGCCGACGAGCGGGCAGCCGTGACGGCGCTGTGGGAGCGGGTGTTCGGCGCGGTTGAAACGAGCGTTTGATTCAAACGTTCGAGTCGAACGTTCGGATCACCGGAGCAGGGCGGGCGCGATCGGGCGGCCGCTGCTGCCGATGAAAAGAGACCGACGCATGCGCCGGTCTCTTTTCATTCTGGGGACGGGTGGCCGCGTCAGGCCGCCAGCATTTCCTTCGCGTGCTTGCGCGTCGTCGCGGTGATCTCGAGCCCACCGAGCATCCGGGCGACTTCCTCGACCCGGCTCGCCTTGTCGAGCGGGACGACCGACGAGACGGTGCCGCCGCGGTCGTCGGCACCCTTCGCGACCTGGAAGTGATGGTCGCCGCGCGCGGCGACCTGCGGCAGGTGCGTCACGCACAGTACCTGGCGGTCACGCCCGAGCTGATGCAGCAGGCGGCCGACCACCTCGGCGACGCCGCCGCCGATGCCCGTGTCGACTTCGTCGAAGATCAGCGTCGGCGTCGGGCTGGCGGCACTCGCGATCACCGCGAGCGCAAGGCTGATCCGTGCGAGCTCGCCGCCCGATGCGACTTTCGCGAGCGGCCGCAGTGGCACGCCGGGGTGTCCGGCGACGCGGAATTCGACCTGCTCGAGCCCGTGCGCGCCACCATCGGCGATCGGCACGAGCGCGACTTCGAAGCTGCCGCCCGCCATCGACAGTTCCTGCATACCGGCCGTGACGGCCGTGCCGAGCGCCTTCGCGGCCTGCGCGCGCGCCTTCGACAGGCGTTTCGCGTCAGTGAGATAGGCTTCCCACGCCTTGGCCTGCGCGGCTTCGAGCGCGCCGAGATCGGCGGCTGCGTCGAGCGCGGCGAGCTGCGCGCGGCGTGCCGCATGTTCCTCGTGCAGCCTGTCGGGCGGCAGCCGGAACTTGCGGGCGGTCGAGTGCAGCGCGTCGAGGCGCGTTTCGACCTGCGCGAGCCGGGCCGGGTCGAGATCGAGGCGCTGCGCGTAGTGCGACAGCGAATAGACGGCTTCCTGCAGCTGGATCTCGGCCGGTTCGAGCGATGCGAGCGCATCGCCGAGCCCCGTGTCGTAGTCGGCCAGGCTGCGTAGTTTCGACACGATCGCGCCGAGTTGCGGGAGCATCGCGTCGTCGGCCTCGGACAGCGCGTTGAGCGCGCCCTGCACGCCGGCGATCAGATTCGCCGAATGCGACAGGCGCTTGTGCTCGCTGCCGACTTCGTCCCATTCGCCCGGTTGCGGTGCGAGCTTGTCGAGCTCGGCGAGCTGCCATGCGAGCTTCTCGCGTTCGAGCTGCAGTTCGCGCTCGTGCGCCTTCGCGGCGTCGATCGCCTGCGTCGCGTCGCGCCAGACGCGCCACGCGCGTGCGACGTTCGCGGCATCGGCGACGAGCCCCGCGTGCGTGTCGAACAGCTCGCGCTGCGCATCGGGGCGCATCAGCAACTGGTGCGCGTGCTGGCCGTGGATGTCGACCAGCATCTCGCCGAGCTCGCGCAGCTGCGCAAGCGTCGCGCTGGTGCCGTTGATGAATGCGCGCGAGCGGCCGTTCGCGTCGATCACGCGGCGCAGCATCACGGTGTCCTCAGTGTCGAACGCGTGTTCGTCGAGCCAGTGCGCGACGCGGTCGTGCGGCGTGAATTCTGCGGTGATGTCGGCGCGGCCGCAGCCGGCGCGCACGACGCTCGCGTCGGCGCGTTCGCCGAGCGCGAGGGCGAGGGCGTCGATCAGGATCGATTTGCCGGCGCCGGTTTCGCCGGAAAAGACGGTAAAGCCGCTGTCGAATTCGAGATCGAGCGCGGCGACGATGACGAAGTCGCGGATCGAGAGGTGGCGGAGCATGGTGTCGGGCTCAGGGGCGTCAGAACGCCTTGTCGTCTTCGTTCGATGCGTGTTCGTTCCAGTGCAGCTTCTTGCGCAGCGTCGAGAAATAGCTGTAGCCGACCGGGTGCAGGAACGGCACCGTGTGCTTCGAGCGGCGCACCTCGATCGTGTCGTTCAGTTCGAGCGAGGTGAACGACTGCATGTCGAAATTCACGTTGACGTCACGCCCGGCGACGATCTGGATCGCGATCTTCGAATCGTCGGGCAGCACGATCGGCCGGTTCGACAGCGCGTGCGGCGCGATCGGCACGAGCACGATGCCCTGCAGCTGCGGATGGAGGATCGGGCCGGCCGACGACAGCGCGTACGCGGTCGAGCCCGTCGGCGTGGCGACGATCAGGCCGTCCGAACGCTGGTTGTACATGTACCGGCCGTCGACCGACGCGCGCAGCTCGACCATCCCGGAGAAGCCGCTGCGGTTCACGACGACGTCGTTGAACGCGAGCGCATGGTAGATCGGTTCGCCGTCGCGCACGATCCGGGCCTCGAGCAGCGAGCGCTCCTCGCGCTCGAACTTGCCCGCCAGCATCACGGGGATGCGTGCGTGCATGTCGGCTGCCGCGATGTCCGTGATGAAGCCGAGCCGCCCGTGGTTGATCCCGATCAGCGGTGTCCGGTACGGCGCAAGCTGGCGGCCGATGCCGAGCATCGTGCCGTCGCCGCCCAGCACGACCGCCACGTCCGCACGCGCCCCGATTTCGGCCGGGGTGAGCGCCGGATAGCCGGTGATGCCGAACTCGCGCGCGGTATCGCCTTCGAATACGACCTCGAAGCCCAGCTTCGCTAGGCTGGCAGCCAGGGTGGCGAGCGGCTCGGCGATGCCGGGCGTGTTGCTCCGGCCGACGAGCGCGACAGTGTTGAACTGATTACCGGTTTTCATGCCGGCATTACACCATAGCTCGTTGACGAAAAGAACCGGCTGTGCGACGGCGGGGCCGGATCGGGCCGGCCCGCGCAATGGTGGCCGACGCCACTCGCCGCAGTCGCGCGGTTGCGCTAAAATTTTCCACCATGCTAGATCCTCGCGCACGAACCCTCCTGAAAACCCTGATCGAACGGTATATCGCCGACGGTCAGCCAGTCGGATCGCGCACGTTGTCCCGTTACTCCGGGCTCGAGCTGAGCCCGGCGACGATCCGCAACGTGATGTCCGATCTGGAGGAGCTCGGCCTCGTGTCGAGCCCGCACACGTCGGCCGGCCGCGTGCCGACGCCGCGCGGCTACCGGCTGTTCGTCGACACGATGCTGACGGTCGAGGCGCCGATCGACGCCGAAGCCGTTGCGCGGCAGGTACAGAACACGCTGCAGGCCGGTGAGCCGCAGCAGCGGGTGGTGGCGGCCGCCGCGAGCGTGCTGTCGAACCTGTCGCAGTTTGCGGGTGTCGTGCTGACGCCGCGGCGCAGCCACGTGTTCAAGCAGATCGAGTTCATGCGCCTGTCGGACAAGCGCATCCTGCTGATCATCGTCACGCCCGAGGGCGACGTGCAGAACCGGATGCTCGCGACGCCGCGCGACTACTCGCCGTCGCAACTGACCGAGGCGTCCAATTACATCAACGCGCATTTCGCCGGCCTGTCGTTCGACGAGGTGCGCCGCCGCCTGCGCGACGAGATCGACCAGTTGCGCGGCGACATGACCACGCTGATGCACGCGGCCGTGACGGCCAGCACCGAGGTGCCGGACACCGAGGACACCGTGCTGATTTCCGGCGAGCGCAACCTGCTCGAAGTGGCGGATCTTTCCTCCGACATGGCGCGGCTGCGCAAGCTGTTCGACGTGTTCGACCAAAAGACGGGCCTCCTGCAATTGCTCGACGTGTCGAGCCACGCCCAGGGCGTGCAGATCTTCATCGGCGGCGAATCGACGCTGGTGCCGATCGAGGAAATGAGCGTCGTGACCGCGCCCTACGAGGTGAACGGCCAGATCGTCGGCACGCTCGGCGTGATCGGCCCGACCCGCATGGCGTACAACCGCGTGATCCCGATCGTCGACATCACCGCGCGGCTGCTGTCGCTCACGCTGAGCCAGCAGTAACCCGAACCGATACCGTTCCGCCATCGTGCCGCGACGCCGCGTGCGCTGCCAGTCGGCCGAACGGCCAGCCAACCCGAGCGAGCCGGCCCGCTATAATTGAGGGCCGTCCGACTGCGTGCCCCGAGCACGTTCCTGCCCATGCGTTTCGATCTTGAGCCGCCTTCGAGCGTTGCAGCCGCCCATCGCATCGGCGTGCTGCTGATCAATCTCGGCACGCCCGACGCTCCGACACCGCGCGCGGTGCGGCGCTATCTGGCCGAATTCCTGTCGGATCCCCGCGTCGTCGAAATCCCGCAGGTCGTCTGGCAGATACTGCTGCGCACGCTGATCCTGCCGCTGCGCGGTCGCGCGTCCGCGAAGAAATATGCGGCAGTGTGGATGCCCGAGGGCTCGCCGCTGCGCGTGTACACCGAGCGCCAGACCGAAGGCGTGCGCCACCTGCTCGCATCGAACGGCTACCAGGTGACGGTCGACTACGCGATGCGCTACGGCAGCCCAGGCATTGCGCAGGCACTCGCGCAGTTCAAGTGCGCGGGCGTCGAGCGCGTGCTGCTGATGCCGATGTATCCGCAATACTCGGCGTCCACCACCGCGACCGCATTCGATGCCGCGTTCGCCGCGCTCGCGCGGATGCGCAACCAGCCGGAAGTGCGCACGGTGCGGCAATATGCCGACCATCCGGCCTACATCCACGCGCTGGCCGAGCAGGTGCGTCATTACTGGGCGCAGCACGGCCGGCCCGACTTCGCGGCCGGCGACAAGCTCGTGCTGAGCTTTCACGGGGTGCCGAAACGCACGCTCGACCTGGGCGATCCCTATCATGACCAGTGCCAGCAGACGGGCGCGCTGCTGATGGCCGCGCTCGGGCTGTCGACGCTCGAGTGCCGCGTGACGTTCCAGTCGCGCTTCGGCAAGGCCGAGTGGCTGCAGCCGTACACCGCGCCGACGCTGCGCGAACTCGGCGAGGCCGGCGTGCGGCGGGCCGACGTGTTCTGTCCCGGTTTTACGGCCGATTGTCTGGAGACGATCGAGGAGATCGGGATGGAGGTGCGCGACGAGTTCATCGCGGGCGGCGGCCAGGCCTTCCACCGGATTCCGTGTCTGAACGGCGCGTCCGCGTGGATCGGCGCGGTGGGCGAGATTGTCGCCGAGAATTTGCAGGGCTGGCCGGTAAAGGCCGCTCAGCCCGAAACGGTGAATTGAACGCGATGAACTACAGGATTTCGACGGATCCCGGCGCGAAGCTGCGCATCGACAAATGGCTGTGGGCAGCGCGCTTTTTCAAGACACGCTCGCTCGCGTCCGACGCGGTCGACAAGGGCCACGTGAAGATCGGCGGCGCGGCCGTCAAGCCGGCGAAGGACGTGCGCGTCGGCGACGAGGTCGAGATTGCGATCGATGGTGTCGTCTGGCACATTGCCGTGCTGGGCATTTGCGACGTGCGCGGACCCGCGAGCGTCGCGCAGACGCTTTACGAGGAAACGGAAGCGGGGCGCGTCGCGCGGCTCGCTGAACTGGAGCGGCGCCGCACGTATCGTGAGCCGGCGGCGAATCTGCACGGCCGGCCGACCAAGCGCGACCGGCGCATCATCGACAGATTTTCTGGTGGGAGCTGAACATCTGGTCGAAAGTCGCCCGCGCGCTTCCGTATTCGGTCGTGCGGTCGTTCACGGCTCCGGACAGGCAGATGGTGGTGGTGCCGGCGATCAGTACCAGCGCGACCACCGATATGGCAAAGGTCAGTTTCACGGTACTCGCCTCAATGGGACGGTGAATGCAGCGCCAGGTGGATGTCAGGCGGCGGTAAGCTAGGGTAAACGCGCTTTCTCGACGCTTGAGTGGAGTGTAGTGCAGCCCCCTGTGCGGAGCTAGTACCTGCCTGGTAAGCGTTGTTACCGGCCGTTTCGTCCGATCTGGCGACAAATGCACGCAATCGCGCGGGGTGCGGCGTGGTTGTTTCGCGGTGTTGGCGAATGCCGGCGAATAACCCTCTTGAATTCGCAGTTTTCGCCCTTATTTGCACCACCAATGTGCGGTGTCGCCGGCATACGGTCCGGCGGTTGCCGATTTGGCTTCAACCTCTAATCGACTTTCAGCGACATGGAAAACACGCAAGAGAACCCGGCTACCCAATCGGCCGAAGACATCGGCAGCGAGAAGCAGGCGGCGCAAGGCGCTGCTCCCGCCGCCGAAGCAGCCGACGCTGCGCTCGCGGAGGCTCAAGCCAAGGTCGCCGAGCTGCAGGAGAGCTACCTCCGGGCGAAGGCCGAGACCGAGAACGTCCGCCGCCGTGCGCAGGAAGACGTCTCGAAGGCGCACAAGTTTGCGATCGAGGGTTTCGCGGAGCACCTGCTGCCCGTGCTGGACAGCCTCGAGGCCGCCGTCAGCGATACGTCCGGCGACATCACGAAGGTGCGCGAAGGCGTCGAGCTGACGCTGCGCCAGCTGACGAGCGCGCTCGAGAAGGGCCGCGTCGTCGCGATCAACCCGGTCGGCGAGAAGTTCGATCCGCATCAGCACCAGGCGATTTCGATGGTGCCGGCCGATCAGGAGCCGAATACCGTCGTGACCGTCCTCCAGAAGGGTTACACGATCGCGGACCGCGTGCTGCGCCCGGCGCTCGTCACGGTCGCCCAGCCGAAGTAAGGCTGCCGCGATGGTTCCCGCCGGCGTCGATCCGGCCGCGTTTGAAGCGTTCGACATGCAGGCGCTGGCGGCCGACACGTTCGACGCCGCGATCGCCGGCGCCGGCGATGCACTCGCCGTGGTGTTCTTCTGGGGCGTCGACTGCTTCAACTGCGAGATCGCGAAGAAGGCGATGCTCGCCCAGACGGACGCGATGCGCGCGCTGGACCTGAAGTGGTTCCATTGCAACGTGTACGAACATCATGAGCTGGGGCGCCGCTTCGGCCTGCACGGCGTGCCGACGTGGTTCTTTTTCCACCGCGGCAAGCGGCTCGGCCGCGCGACCGGCTGGCATGGCCTCGCGCAGTTCCAGGCGGCGGTGTCGGCGGCGCGCGCGAAGGTCGCCGCGGCGGCAGGCGCGCAGTCGGCCCGCGACGACGGTTCGCACGATCCGGCTACCGGCATCGATTGAAAAAATTTAATATCCGCATCGCTTGGCGGGTCTTGAAAACGGATCGGCCGGACGCATTTCGGGAACAGAGTTGAATTCTGGCGCGCGAAACCGCCCAAAAACGCGGGGTTTCGCGCAGCAAACAAGCATTTCTGGAGATTAGGAAAAATGGGAAAGATCATCGGTATTGACCTCGGCACCACGAACTCGTGCGTCGCCATCATGGAAGGCAACCAGGTCAAGGTCATCGAGAACTCGGAAGGCACGCGCACCACGCCGTCGATCATCGCCTACATGGACGACAACGAAGTGCTCGTCGGCGCACCGGCCAAGCGTCAGTCGGTGACCAACCCGAAGAACACGCTGTTCGCGGTGAAGCGCCTGATCGGCCGCCGCTTCGAAGAGAAGGAAGTCCAGAAGGACATCGGCCTGATGCCGTATGCGATCATCAAGGCCGACAACGGCGACGCATGGGTCGAAGCGCACGGCGAGAAGCTGGCGCCGCCGCAGGTTTCGGCAGAAGTGCTGCGCAAGATGAAGAAGACGGCCGAAGACTACCTCGGCGAGCCGGTCACGGAAGCCGTGATCACGGTGCCGGCGTACTTCAACGACAGCCAGCGTCAGGCAACCAAGGACGCCGGCCGCATCGCGGGCCTCGAAGTCAAGCGGATCATCAACGAGCCGACCGCGGCTGCGCTCGCGTTCGGCCTCGACAAGGCCGAGAAGGGCGACCGCAAGATCGCCGTGTATGACCTCGGCGGCGGCACGTTCGACGTGTCGATCATCGAGATCGCGGACGTCGACGGCGAAATGCAGTTCGAAGTGCTGTCGACCAACGGCGACACGTTCCTCGGCGGCGAGGACTTCGACCAGCGCATCATCGATTACATCATCGGCGAGTTCAAGAAGGAGCAGGGTGTCGACCTGTCGAAGGACGTGCTCGCGCTGCAGCGCCTGAAGGAAGCCGCTGAAAAGGCGAAGATCGAGCTGTCGTCGAGCCAGCAGACCGAAATCAACCTGCCGTACATCACGGCCGACGCATCGGGTCCGAAGCACTTGAACCTGAAGATTACCCGCGCGAAGCTGGAAGCGCTGGTCGAGGATCTGGTCGAGCGCACGATCGAACCGTGCCGCATCGCGATCAAGGACGCAGGCGTCAAGGTGTCGGACATCGACGACGTGATCCTGGTCGGCGGCCAGACCCGCATGCCGAAGGTGCAGGAGAAGGTGAAGGAGTTCTTCGGCAAGGATCCGCGCCGTGACGTGAACCCGGACGAAGCCGTCGCAGTCGGCGCGGCGATCCAGGGCCAGGTCCTGTCGGGCGACCGCAAGGACGTGCTGCTGCTCGACGTGACCCCGCTGTCGCTCGGCATCGAGACGCTCGGCGGCGTGATGACGAAGATGATCAACAAGAACACGACGATCCCGACGAAGCACTCGCAGGTGTATTCGACGGCGGACGACAACCAGTCGGCCGTGACGATCAAGGTGTTCCAGGGCGAACGCGAGATGGCGGCAGGCAACAAGCTGCTCGGCGAGTTCAACCTCGAAGGCATCCCGCCGGCGCCGCGCGGCGTGCCGCAGATCGAAGTGACCTTCGACATCGACGCGAACGGCATCCTGCACGTCGGCGCGAAGGACAAGGCGACCGGCAAGGAAAACAAGATCACGATCAAGGCGAACTCGGGCCTGTCCGAAGCTGAAATCGACCAGATGATCAAGGACGCGGAAGCGAACGCAGCGGAAGACCACAAGCTGCGCGAGCTGGCCGATTCGCGCAACCAGGGCGACGCGCTGGTCCACAGCACGAAGAAGGCGCTCACCGAGTACGGCGACAAGCTGGACGCGGGCGAGAAGGAAAAGATCGAGGCGGCGCTGAAGTCGCTCGAGGACGTGCTGAAGGATACGTCGGCCGACAAGGCGGCGATCGACGCGAAGGTCGAGGAAGTCGGTCAGGCGTCGCAGAAGCTCGGCGAAAAGATGTACGCCGACATGCAGGCGCAGCAGGCCGGTGCGGCCGGTGCGGCGGGTGCAGCGGAAGGCGCGGCCCACGCGGGCAGTGCGCAGCAGGCTGCGGACGACGTCGTCGACGCCGAGTTCAAGGAAGTAAAGAAGGACTGAGCCGGGTTGCCATGGCACCGCACGCCGCGCGCGACACGCGCGCGGCGCGGCTGAACAGCGGTCTGTCTTTCCTTCCGGATGGCCGGATCGACTCCACGCCTGGCGGGCTTCGCGGCCCTCCGGGCACATTTGTTTTTTGGCGGGTGCTGCGCGAGCCGTCCGCGGACGGCGCAGCGCCAGACGAGTCGAGAGACTTTACTGCGGGCGAAAGGAGCCGCCGCGTGCGTGACGCGCGACGGCACAGCGAATCGATATGGCGAAACGGGATTACTACGAGGTTCTGGGCGTCGCGAAGAATGCGAGCGACGACGAAATCAAGAAGGCGTATCGCAAGCTTGCGATGAAGTATCACCCTGACCGCAATCCGGACAGCAAGGATGCGGAAGAGCATTTCAAGGAAGTGAAGGAAGCCTATGAAATGCTGTCGGACGACCAGAAGCGCGCGGCGTACGACCAGTACGGCCACGCGGGCGTCGATCCGAACATGGGCGGTGCGGGCGGACAGGGTTTCGGCGGCTTCGCGGATGCGTTCGGCGACATCTTCGGCGACATCTTCGGTCAGGCCGCGGGCGGCGCCGCGCGTGGCGGCCGCGGCGGTCCGCAGGTGTATCGCGGTGCCGACCTGCGCTACAGCATGGAAATCACGCTCGAGCAGGCCGCGCACGGCTACGACACGCAGATCCGCGTGCCGAGCTGGGTTTCATGCGAAGTCTGTCACGGGTCGGGCGCGAAGCCTGGCACGAAGCCGGAAACCTGCCCGACTTGCCACGGCCAGGGCACGGTGCGCATGTCGCAGGGCTTCTTCAGCATCCAGCAGACCTGCCCGAAGTGTCACGGCACCGGCACCTACATCCCGGAGCCGTGCGTGCACTGCCACGGGTCGGGCAAGGTGAAGGAAACCAAGACGCTCGAAGTGAAGATCCCGGCCGGCATCGACGACGGGATGCGGATCCGCTCGGCCGGCAACGGCGAGCCTGGCATCAACGGCGGGCCGCCGGGCGACCTGTACGTCGAGATCCACATCAAGCCGCACTCGGTGTTCGAGCGCGACGGCGACGATCTCCACTGCCAGATGCCGATCCCGTTCACGACCGCCGCACTCGGCGGCGAGATCGAGGTGCCGACGCTGGCCGGCCGTGCGTCGTTCCCGGTGCCGGAAGGCACGCAGTCGGGCAAGACGTTCCGCCTGCGCGGCAAGGGGATCAAGGGTCTGCGTTCGAGCATCGCGGGCGATCTGTACGTACACGTGCAGGTCGAGACGCCCGTGAAGCTGACCGACCAGCAGCGCGACCTGCTCAAGCAGTTCGAGAAGTCGCTGGCCGAGGGCGGTGCGCGTCACAGTCCGCAGAGCAAGAGCTGGTTCGACCGGGTGAAGAGCTTCTTCGAGTGACGGCATGACTGAAGGCAACGAGAGCGCGTCGTTCGCGCTCTTGGACGATTGCGACTCGACCGCGTCCACGCGGTCGAGTCGTTTGTATTCCGGTTTCGTGCGCGAACGCGTGTGTACGGATCCGGCACGACTCGACGAGCTCGATGCGGCGGTGGCGCAGGACCTGCGCGACGGGCTGCATGCGGTCGTCGTCGGCGATTACGAATTCGGACGCAATCTTGAAAGAGCGCAGCCGGGCCATGCCCCGCTGCGCTTTTTGCTGTATGCGCGCTGCGAGCGCCTGTCGCGCGACGAAGTCGATGCGTGGCTCGCGCAGCAGGACGGCGGCGGCCCGCCGTCGATCGCGGGCGTCGCGCATGTCGCGAAGAGCGTGTCGCGCGACGCGTTCGACGCGGCGATCGCCGCGGTGCACGACGCGCTGCGCGCGGGCGATTCGTACCAGATCAACTACACGTATCGGCTGAATTTCGACATGTTCGGCACGCCGCTCGCGCTGTACCGGCGGCTGCGCGCACGTCAGCCCGTGCGTTATGGCGCGCTGATCGCGCTGCCCGACAGTACGTGGGTCGTGTCGTGCTCGCCGGAGCTGTTCGTCGAGAAGCACGGCGACGTGCTGCGCGCGCGGCCGATGAAAGGCACCGCGCCGCGCTCGGCCGATCCGCGCGACGACGCGGCGGCCGCCGCATTCCTCGCGAACGATCCGAAGAACCGCGCGGAAAACGTGATGATCGTCGACCTGCTGCGCAACGACGTGTCGCGGATCGCGCGCACGGGCACGGTCAGGGTGCCGGCGCTGTTCTCGGTCGAGTCGTACGCGTCGGTTTGGCAGATGACGTCGACGGTCGAGGCCGGCTGGCGCGACGGCACCACGTTCGCGCAGATGCTGCGTGCGCTGTTTCCATGCGGATCGATCACCGGTGCGCCGAAGCACAAGACGATGGAACTGATCGACGCGATCGAGTCGACGCCGCGCGGGCTCTATACGGGCGCGATCGGCTGGCTCGACGCGCCGAAGGAACGGGCATCGGCAAGCGATGCGTCGCCCGGCGATACGATCGGCTGCGGCGATTTCTGCCTGTCGGTCGCAATCCGGACGCTGACGCTCGAGGCGGCCGATGTCGATGCTGCCACAACGATCGACACGCGCGACGCGGCAGCGGCCGCTGCCGGCCGGCGACGCGGCACGATGGGGGTCGGCGCGGGCATCGTGCTCGACAGCGTCGCCGCCGACGAATATGCGGAGTGCGAATTGAAAGCGCGATTCCTGACCGACGCCGATCCCGGCTTCCAGTTGTTCGAAACCGCCGCCGCGACGCGTGCGGACGGCATCCGGCATCTCGAGCGCCATCTCGCGCGGCTGCGGCGCAGCGCGGATGCATTCGGCTTCCGCTTCGACGTCAATGCGTTGCGCCGCGAGATCGACGCGCGCTGCGCGGCGCTCGACGGCGACGGCCCGTACCGGATGAAGCTCGCGCTCGCGAAGGACGGCACGATCGACATCATCGCCGCGACGATGAAACCGCTTCCCGCCGGGCCGGTCGGCGTGATGCTCGCGTCCGCGCACGGGTTCGCACCGACCCGCTCGGACGACGCGCTGCTGCTGCACAAGACGACGCGCCGTGCCGAATACGACCGCGCATGGCAGGCGGCGGAGGCGCTCGGCGGCTTCGACATGCTGTTTGTCAACGAGCGCGGCGAGGTGACGGAAGGCGGGCGCTCGAACCTGTTCGTGAAGCTCGACGGCCAGTGGGTGACCCCGCCGCTGTCGAGCGGTGTGCTGCCGGGCGTGATGCGCGGCGTGCTGCTCGACGACCGCACATTCGGCGCCCAGGAGCGCATCGTCACGCTCGACGATCTGGCGCGCGCCGAGGCGCTGCTGCTGACCAATGCACTGCGCGGCGCGCTCGATGCGGTATTGAAATGACGCGATGAACGACTGGGCTGTGTGCCCGGGGAGCCGAGACCGCTGATCTTCGGCAACACCGCATCCAAAGAAAAAGCGCGGCGCCCCGCAAAGGGTGCCGCGCTTTTTTTCGTATCGAACGGGCGCCGGCCGCGCGTCAGAACGAGTGTTCCGGGCCCGGGAACGAGCCGTCCTTCACCGCGCTCACGTACGCCTCGACGGCCGCCTGGATGTTCGGCTGGCCCTGCATGAAATCCTTCACGAAACGCGGGCGCTTGCCGGGGAAAATGCCGAGCATGTCGTGCAGCACCAGCACCTGGCCCGAGCATTCGAGGCCCGCGCCGATGCCGATCGTCGGGATTTTCAGCATGTGCGTGACTTCGGACGCGACGAGCGTCGGCACCGCTTCGAGCACCACGAGCTGCGCGCCCGCGTCCTCGATCGCGCGCGCATCGCGCAGCAACTGCGCGGCGCCAGCTTCCGTGCGGCCCTGCACCTTGAAGCCGCCGAACGCATGCACCGACTGCGGCGTGAGGCCGAGGTGCGCGCATACCGGCACCGAGCGCTCAACGAGGAAGCGGATCGTGTCGGCGAGCCATTCACCGCCTTCGAGCTTGACCATCTGCGCGCCGGCGCGCATCAGCGTGACGGCGTTCGCGAACGCCTCGGCCGGCGTGCCGTACGTGCCGAACGGCAGATCGGCGACGACGAGCGCGCGCGGCTGCGCACGCGCGACGCATGCGGTGTGGTACGCGATGTCGTCGATCGACACGGGGAGCGTGGTGGTGTGGCCCTGCAGCACGTTGCCGAGCGAGTCGCCGATCAGCAGCACGTCGGTGCCGGCGCGATCGAGCAGCGCGGAAAAGCTCGCGTCGTAGCAGGTGAGCATCGCGATCTTCTCGCCGGCTTCGCGCATTGCCTGCAGCTTGGGCACAGTGACGGCAGGCCGGCTCGATTCCTGGAGATAGGTCATGGGGAAATCCGGTTCGATGGGGGAGGAACGACAGGCGAGGACGCGTCAGCGCGTCGTTTCGCCCTTGACGAAGAATTCCTTGCGGCCGCGCATCGTGTCGATGCGCTCGATCAGCAGCGCGAGGTCTTCGGGGGAGTCTTGCGGGTTCAGGTGTTCGGCCGCGACCGTGAGTACCGGCGTTCGGTCGTAGTGATAGAAGAATTCGTTGTACGCATCGACGAGCGAGCGCAGGTACGCGTCGCTGATCTGCAGCTCCATCGGCAACCCGCGCTTCTGGATGCGCGAGAACAGCACCTCGGGGCTCGCCTGCAGATAGACGACGAGATCGGGCGCGGGGGCTTGCGGGACGTCGAGGTGCGTCGCGATCGACCGGTACAACTGCCATTCGTCTTCCGGCAGGTTCAGCCGCGCGAAGATGTCGTTCTTCTGCGGCATGAAATCGGCGACGACGGGCCGGCCCGTATCGAGCGCGCCGATCAGTTCGCGCGCCTGCTGCGCGCGCTGCAGCGCGAACGCCAACTGCGCGGGCAGCGCGTAGCGCGCGGTGTCGCGATAGAAGCGTTCGAGGAACGGGTTGTCCTGCGGGCGCTCGAGCAGCGTCTGCATCGACCAGCGCTCGGCGAAGAGGCGCGCGAGCGTCGTCTTGCCGACGCCGATCGGCCCTTCGATCACCAGATAGCGATGCGGGGCGCGCAGGTCGGGCGCGGTGACGGTCAGCGGAGTGATGTTCATCGGCAGCGGTTCTTGTCGGCGTCAGCGCCGGCGGCAAGGGCCTTCTGCATCAGGCATTGACAGGTCTGCACCTTCTCGACGCGCTGATCCGCGACAGAGGCGAGGTACGAATCGGCGCGGCCGCGCGCGGGGATGTCGAGCGCCGGCTCGATCTCGACGAGCGGCACGAGCGCGAATGCGCGATCGGTGAGGCGCGGATGCGGGACGATCAGGTCGGGTTCGTCGATCGAATCGGAGCCGAACAGCAGGATGTCGAGGTCGAGCGTGCGCGGCGCGTTGCGATACGGGCGCTCGCGCCCGAAGTGATGTTCGATCTTCTGGCAGAGCGCGAGCAGCTCACGGGCCGACAGCGTCGTGTCGAGCTTGACGACGCAGTTGTAGTAATCGTCGCCGCCCGCTTCGAAGGGCGCCGTGCGATACAGGCTCGATTTGCCGAGGATCGAGATGGTGCGCTGCTGCGCGAGGCACACCACCGCGTCCTTCAGGGTCTGGCGCGCATCGCCGAGATTCGCCCCCAGTCCGATATATGCAACCGTCATGGCATCACTTCCTACGTCGTTCGCCGGCGAGCGCGTCAGTCGTCGGAACCGCCCGCGGTGTCCGGCGCCTGCTCGGCGGCGCCTTCGTCCGGCTTGCGGTTTCGCGCACCGCCGCGGCGGCGCCGCTTGCGGGGCGATTTTTCCTTCGAGCCGCCTTGCGTGAGGAGTGCCTCGCGCGCGGCCGCGTCGCCTTCGATGAAATCCGTCCACCACTGTCCGACTTCCGCATCGAGCTCGCCGGATTCGCAGCGTAACAGGAGGAAATCATACCCCGCTCTAAACCTTTGGTGTTCCAGCAGCCGCATCGCGCTGCGGCCCGAGCGTTTTTCGAGGCGCAGCTGCAGGCCCCAGATCTCGCGCATGTCGGCCGAGTAGCGCTTGTGGATCGCGAGTTTCTCGGTCTGCATGTCGATCACGTCGTCCATCGCGCGATGGAGCGCCGGCACCGGGAATTCGCCTTCCGCCGTGTATTGCTCGAAGCGCTGGCGCATGTCGTGCCACAGCAGCGTCGCGAACAGGAAGCCCGGCGATACCGTCTTGCCGGCGCGCACGCGCGCGTCGGTGTTGTTCAGCGCGAGCGTGATGAACTTCTCGCCCTGCGGTTGTTCGAGCACGACGTCGAGGAGCGGCAGCAGCCCGTGGTGCAGGCCCTCCTTGCGCAGCCGCTGCAGGCACGCGAGCGCGTGGCCCGACAGCAGCAGCTTCAGCATTTCGTCGAACAGGCGCGCGGCCGGCACGTTGTTGATGAGGTCGGCGAGCGCCTTGATCGGTTCGCGCGTGTGCGGCTCGATCTCGAAGCCGAGTTTCGCCGCGAACCGCACGACACGCAGCATCCGCACCGGATCCTCGCGGAAGCGCGTGGCCGGGTCGCCGATCATCCGCAGCAGGCGGGCGCGCATGTCGGCCATCCCGTCGTGGTAGTCGAGCACCGTCTGCGTCGACGGATCGTAGTACATCGCGTTGATCGTGAAGTCGCGGCGCGCGGCGTCTTCGTGCTGTTCGCCCCACACGTTGTCGCGCAGCACGCGGCCGCTGGCGTCGACCGCGTGCGTGCGGCGATCGAGTTCGTCGCGCTTCAGGCGCTTCGGCGGCTCGGCCGACGCGGCAGCCTCGGGCGGCGCATCGACCAGTGCGCGGAACGTCGACACCTCGATCAGTTCCTGGCCGAACTGCACGTGGACGATCTGGAAGCGGCGGCCGATCAGGCGCGCGCGGCGGAACAGGCGCTGGACTTCGGTCGGCGTCGCGTCGGTCGCGACGTCGAAGTCCTTCGGCGCGATGCCGAGCAGCAGGTCGCGCACCGCGCCGCCGACGATGAATGCGCGAAAGCCCGCCTGCTGCAGCGTGTCGGTCACGCGGACGGCGTTGCGCGAGATCAGTGACGGATCGATCTGGTGCACGCTGGCCGGCACGACGGTCGGTTCGTGATTGCTGCGCGGCTTCTTGGCGCCGCCGCCGCGGCTACCCTTCGCGGGGCGCTGGGCAGGGGCCGTGTCGGCGGCGGGCGCCTCGGCGGGTGACGTTTGTTCGGCGCCGTCCTGGCCGAGCAGCTTGCGAATGAATTTTTTGATCACGACGTTCAGAAGAGATCGAGGATGCGCCAGCCGCGTGCGCTTGCATGCGCACGCAACGTGTCGTCGGGGTTGGTCGCGATCGGGTCGGTGACTTTCTCGAGCAACGGGATGTCGTTGTGCGAGTCGCTGTAGAAGTAGCTGTGCTCGAAGTCGTCCCAGTGCTTGCCGAGCGACGCGAGCCATGCTTCGGTGCGCACGATCTTGCCTTCGCGATAGCTCGGCGTGCCGGTCGGCCGGCCCGTGTACGGCGAATCGGGATGCCCGTCGGTCGTTTCGACCTCGCACGCGATCAGCGTGTCGACGCCGAACGCGGTCGCGATCGGACGCGTGATGAATTCGTTGGTGGCCGTCACGACGCAGCACAGATCGCCGGCATCGATGTGCTTGCGCACGAGTTCGAGCGCGGCGGGCGTCATCGCGGGGCGGATCACCTCGTGCATGTACTGCTCGTGCCATGCGGCGAGCTGCGCGCGCGAATACTTCGCGAGCGGCGTGAGCATCGCGCACAGGTACGCATGGATGTCGAGCTTGCCGGCCTTGTAGTCGGCGAAGAACTGATCGTTCTGACGCGAGAAGCTTTCCGCGTCGACGATGCCGAGCTTCACCATGAAGCGGCCCCATTCGTGGTCGCTATCGGTCGGGATCAGCGTGTGATCGAGGTCAAAGAGTGCCAGATTAGTCATGGATGCGCATTTTACTCGAAGCGGTTCGGGCCTGTGCCCGGCGGTGCGATGTCGTCGCCGGGGCGGGCCAGCATCCGGCGCAGCAGCGGCAGCGTGACGGCGCGCTTCTGCTCGAGCGAGAAGCGGTCGAGCGCGTCGAGCAGCGCCATCAGGCTCGGCATGTCGCGGCGGAAATGGGTCAGCAGGTAGGCGGCGATGTCGTCGGTGAGCGCGATCCCGCGCTCTTTCGCCGCGAGCTTCAGCACGGCGATCTTGCCGGCATCGGACGGCGGCGACAGGTGAAACACGAGCCCCCAGCCGAGGCGCGTGCGCAGATCCTCGCGCACGTCGAGCGCGAGCGGCGCCGCCGGGCCCGCCGCGACGAACGCGCTCGACGGGTGCGCGCGGACCTCGTTGAACAGGTTGAACAGCGCGACCTGCTGCGTGTCGTTCATCCGGTCGCAGTCGTCGATCGCGTAGATGCCGATGCGCGCGTCGAACGTGAACGCGCCGAGCGGGCTTTGCGGCGTCAGGTAGCGCGCGTTGCCGTACGAAGCGTCGCTCACGAGCGCCTGCAGCAGATGGGTGCGGCCGCTGCCGGGCTCGCCCCAGATATAGAACGACCGGTCCGGCACGGGCCCCGCCGCGAGCGCGAGGTCGAGCTTCTGGAGCCGCGAGATGAGCTCGTCGTTCTCCTCATTCATGATGAAGTTGTCGAACGTGGCGGGCGGCGGCGTGCCGAGATCGAGCGTCAGTTGACGGGACACAACAGTCACAATGCGGGTCGGTTGATGAAACGCGCGCCGTACGCCGGGCGCGCGCGGGGGGCTGCTCCGGTGCCTGCACACGCGGCCGCACGCACGGCGGCGCGCGGGTTTCGGCGCGGCTCGCGTAGCGATGAAAACGGGGACGTGTCGAGCAAGATGCAATCCCTGACGATTCGGTGCTGGGAATTCCGGCCAACGGGCCGGCTTCGGGTAAAATCGCATTTTACCGACCTTCTCGCATTCCCCCATGAATCCTCCGAAATCCGCTCCCGACGCTCAGGGTCTGTCCTACCGCGACGCAGGCGTCGACATCGACGCAGGCGACGCGCTCATCGACAAGATCAAGCCTTTTGCGAAGAAAACCCTGCGCGACGGCGTGCTCGGCGGCATCGGCGGGTTCGGCGCGCTGTTCGAAGTGCCGAAGAAGTACAAGGAGCCCGTGCTCGTGTCGGGCACCGACGGCGTGGGCACCAAGCTCAAGCTGGCCTTTCATCTGAACAAACACGACACCGTCGGCCAGGATCTGGTGGCGATGAGCGTGAACGACATCCTCGTGCAGGGTGCCGAGCCGCTGTTCTTCCTCGACTACTTCGCGTGCGGCAAGCTCGACGTCGACACGGCCGCAACGGTCGTCAAGGGCATCGCGCACGGCTGCGAACTGTCGGGCTGCGCGCTGATCGGCGGCGAGACGGCCGAAATGCCGGGCATGTACCCGGACGGCGAATACGACCTGGCCGGTTTCGCGGTCGGCGCGGTCGAGAAGAGCAAGATCATCGACGGCAGCACGATCGCCGAAGGCGACGTGGTGCTCGGCCTTGCCTCGAGCGGCATCCACTCGAACGGCTTCTCGCTCGTGCGCAAGATCATCGAGCGCGCGAACCCCGACCTGTCGGCCGATTTCCACGGCCGCTCGCTGGCCGACACGCTGATGGCGCCCACGCGCATCTACGTGAAGCCGCTGCTCGCGCTGATGCAGAAGCTGCCGGTGAAGGGCATGGCCCACATCACCGGTGGCGGCCTCGTCGAGAACATTCCGCGCGTGCTGCGCGATGGCCTCACGGCCGAGCTCGACCAGAACGCGTGGCCGCTCCCGCCGCTGTTCAAGTGGCTGCAGGAGCACGGCGGCGTCGCCGACGCCGAAATGCACCGCGTGTTCAACTGCGGGATCGGGATGGCCGTGATCGTCGCGGCGGCCGATGCCGACGCGGCCATCGCCGACCTGACCGCCGCCGGCGAACAGGTGTGGAAGATCGGCACCGTGCGTGCCAGCCGCGAAGGCGAGGCGCAGACGGTCGTGGTCTGACGCACCGCACGCAAGATGCAGCAAGGAAAGCCGCCCGGAGTCGATCCGGGCGGCTTTTTTTCTGGCGTGGCCTGGCGTATCGGCGGGCCGCCGCCTAACTTCATCGAGATCGATGTGACGCCGCCGGGCGGTGACGCCGTGCGCCGCTCCGGCCATACGCTGACGATCTTCCGCAAGCAGGATGGCCGATGGCCGCTCGCGCGGGACGCGAATCTCGTCATGCTCGCACACTGAGCGGGGCAGGGGCATCACGCATGTGCACGGGGCGATGCGCGCCGATCCGGCCCCGTCAGTGATCCTCGATACGGCAGTCCAACACGCGTTCAAGCGCGTCAACCGCCCGGTCGGTCGAATCCGGCGCGACGCAGTCGACGACGATCCGCTCGGGCATCGCGCGCAGCCACGTGATCTGCCGTTTGCACAGCTGGCGCGTCGCGAAGATGCCTTTGTCGCGCATGGTCCGGTAGTCGGTGTCGCCGTCGAGGAACTCCCATGCCTGCCGGTAGCCGACGCAGCGCATCGACGGCAGGCCGAGATGCAGATCCTCGCGGCGGCGCAGCCGTTCGACTTCGTCGATGAAGCCCGCGTCGAGCATCGCGTCGAAGCGTTGCGCGATGCGCGCGTGCAGCACCGCGCGGTCCGACGGCTCGAGCGCCACCGGCACGAAGCGGTACGCGGCGGCCGCATCGTCCGCTCGCCGCGGCGCGGCGAGCAGCGCCGACATCGGCTGCCCGCTCAGCATGAACACTTCGAGCGCGCGCTGGATCCGCTGCGAATCGTTCGGGGCGAGCCGCGCGGCCGTCGCGGGGTCGACCTGCGCGAGCCGCGCATGGAGCGCCGGCCAGCCGTCGCGCGCGGCGTCGGCATCGAGCTCCGCGCGCACGGCCGGATCGGCGGTCGGCAGGTCGTTGAGGCCCTGCGTCAGCGCCTTGTAGTACAGCATCGTGCCGCCCGCGAGCAGCGGCGTGCGGCCGCGCGCGGCGATCTCGCCGATCACGCGCAGCGCGTCCGCGCGGAATTCGGCCGCCGAATAGGCATCGGCCGGGTCGATGATGTCGATCAGGTGGTGCGGCACGCTCGCGCGCTCGTCGCGCGTCGGTTTCGCGGTGCCGATATCCATGTCGCGGTAGACGAGCGCCGAATCGACGCTGACGATCTCGATCGGACGGCGCGCGGCGAGCGCCAGCGCCGCGGCCGTCTTGCCCGAAGCGGTGGGGCCGAGCAGGCAGGCGATCGTCGTTGGGCGAGACTGCGGTGAAGCGCTCATTGGCCGCGCATGAAGAGACGGTCGAGATCGTTCAGCGTGAGCTGATACCACGTCGGCCGGCCGTGATTGCACTGGTCCGCGCGTTCGGTCGCTTCCATCTGGCGCAGCAGCGCGTTCATCTCGTCGAGCGTCAGGCGCCGGTTCGCGCGCACCGCATGGTGGCACGCGAGCGTGCCGAGCAGCTCGTGCTGGCGCTCGGTGAGCACGCGTGAACCGCCGAACGCATGCAGGTCGGCGAGCACCGCGCGCGCGAGCGACTGCAAATCAGCGTCCTTCAGCAGCGCGGGCACCGCGCGGACTGCGAGCGTCGTCGGCGACAGCACCGCGAGGTCGAAGCCGAGCGATTCGAGCGTGTCGCGTTCTTCCTCGACCGTGCCGATCTCGACCGGCGTCGCCGTCATCGATATCGGCAGCAGCAGCGGCTGCACCGCGACCGTGCGGTCGGCGAGCGCGTTCTTGAACTGTTCGTAGAGGATCCGTTCGTGCGCCGCGTGCATGTCGACGATCACGAGGCCGTGCGCGTTCTGCGCGAGCACGTAGATCCCGTGAATCTGGCCGAGCGCGAAGCCGAGCGGCTGCTCGCCATGTACGGTGGCGGCAAGCGGCGACGCGACGAAGCCCGGCAGCGGCGCGACTGGCGCATCGGCCGCATCCGCCGAATCACGCGCGATGGTCGTCGTGCCGTCCGGCGTGCCCGCACCGGTGTCCTTGCGGCCGAACAGCGCATCGTAGAGCGCGAGCGGTTGCGCGACCGGCAGTGTGCCCTGCGTCATGCGTGCCTGGCGCATCCACGTGTTGCCCGACGACGACGACGGCGACGAGAAGCCGCTGCCGCCCGTGCCGGTGGCCGCGCCCTGGCCGAGCGGCGTATTCAGGAACGACGCGGGGCCGCTCGGCGCCGGAGAGAGTTGCGCGGCATGGCCGCCCGCGGTGGTTTCCGGCGACGCGCCCGCGTGGCGCGCGAGTGCGCGCTGCACCGCGTGGAACACGTACTGGTGGATCGAACGCGAATCGCGGAACCGCACCTCGATCTTCGATGGGTGCACGTTCACGTCGACGGCTTCCGGCGGCAGGTCGAGGAACAGCACGTACGACGGGTAGCGGTCGCCGTGGAGGACGTCCTCGTACGCCGCGCGCACCGCATGCGTGAGCAGCTTGTCGCGCACGAAGCGGCCGTTGACGAAGAAGTATTGCTGGTCGGCGCGGCCGCGGCTCGCGGTCGGCAGGCCCGCGCAGCCGTAGACGGCGAGCGGCCCGGCCCGCTCGTCGAGCGGCAGGTGCGCGGTCGCGAAGCCGTCGCCGAGAATCTTCGCGACACGCTGCGCGGGCTCGGTCGCGTTCCAGTGCTCGACGGCTTTGCCGTTGTGCAGCACCGAGATCGCGACGTCCGGCCGCGCGAGCGCCGCGCGGCGGATCATTTCGAGGCAGTGGCCGAATTCGGTCTGCTCGCTTTTCAGGAACTTGCGGCGCGCGGGCGTGTTGAAGTACAGCTCGCGCACCTCGATCGTCGTGCCGACCGCGCCGGCGGCCGGCGACAGCGCGCCCGTGGTCGCGTCGATCTTCGTCGCATGCGCGACGTCGGCCGTGCGGCTCGTGATCGACATTTCGGCGACCGACGCGATCGACGCGAGGGCTTCACCGCGAAAACCCAGCGTCGCGACCGCCTCCAGCTCCTCGAGCGAGCGGATCTTGCTCGTCGCGTGACGCATCAGCGCGAGCGGCAGTTCGGCGGGCGGGATTCCGCAGCCGTCGTCGGTGATCGAGATGCGCTTGACGCCGCCTTCCTCGAGCACGATGCGCAGCGTCGTCGCGCCGGCGTCCATTGCGTTCTCGAGCAGTTCCTTGACGACCGACGCCGGGCGTTCGACGACCTCGCCGGCAGCGATCTGGCTGATCAACTGGTCGGGCAGGGGCTGGATCGCGCGCAGCGGGCGCGGAGCAGGGGCGGGCGCGGCGCCCGCGGCCGTTTCGGTGATTTCGGACATGGCCGAATTATAGCGAGGCGGCGGTGGCGTGCCGGGGCGGTGCCGGTTACGTTTTTTTCACGGAGCCTTAAGGTAGTTTCGGTATGATGGCTCCGTTCCGCGCGCCGCCTTGTCCGGCGGGCACTTCCGCCTTTTCGGCCATTCCGGCCCTTTCGCCTTCGAGGAATCGCATTTGGATACGCTGCTTCATTTCGTCAACCTGGTCCTGCATATCGACGCGTTCCTCGGCGACTTCATCCGGCAGTACGGTGCGTGGGTGTATCTGGTGCTGTTCCTGATCGTGTTCTGCGAGACCGGGCTCGTCGTGCTGCCGTTCCTGCCGGGCGATTCGCTGCTGTTCATCGGCGGCGCGTTCGCGGCGACGGGCGACATGAACGTTGGCGCGCTGATCGTGCTGCTGCTGGTCGCGGCGATTGCCGGCAATACCGTGAACTACCTGATCGGCCGCTGGATCGGGCCGAAGGTGTTCAATACGCATATTCCGGTGCTCGAGCGCTTCCTCGATCGCGCGGCGCTGCAGAAGACCCACACGTTCTACGACAAGCACGGCGGCAAGACGATCGTGCTCGCACGCTTCATCCCGGTCGTGCGCACGTTCGCGCCGTTCGTCGCCGGCGCGTCGTCGATGAGCGTCACGCGCTTCCAGCTGTTCAACGTGATCGGCGCGCTGGTCTGGGTGCTGCTGCTGGTGCTGCTCGGCTACTTCTTCGGCAATATTCCGTTCATCCGCCAGTATCTGAACGTGATCGTGCTGGCGGGGATCGGTGCAGCGATCGTGCCGGTTGCGCTCGGCGCGCTGTGGAAGCTGGTGCGCGGGCGGCGATCGGGCAGCACGCCGAACACCGGCGGTCACTGAGCCGCACGTGTTCGCTTCGGCGCAATAAAAAAGCGTGGCGGCTGCCACGCTTTTTTTTCGTCCGTGCGGTCCGACCGATTGCCGATTTGCGGTATCGGCCGATCCGGCTGCTCCACGCCGGCTGCTTCAGCCAGAATCCCGCGGACCGACGGTCGACACGGTTACGTCAGGTCGTGCGATGCAGGATCGGCGTTTCGGGCGTCGGGTATTGCGCATCGCGGAACGTTTCGAGAATCACGCGGTTGGTATCGCAGTACACCTGCCAGTAGTTCTCCGGCTGCGTCGACGGACGCACGAACAGCAGCGGGCCTTCCGGCGTGAACTGCAGCACGCCGACGTCCGGCGCCGGTTGGGTCAGCACGTTCGGGATCTGCTGGATCCGTGACTTCAGGCGGTTGATCGCATCGACCGCGTCCACGCCGTTCGCGATCTTGGCAGTCAGGTCGACGCGGCGATGCGGCGTCGCGCTGTAGTTCGCGATGTTGTCCGAGAAGATCTTGTTGTTGCCGACGATCGTCACGATGTTGTCGGCGGTGATGATCGTCGTGCCGAACAGGCCGAGTTCCTTCACCGTGCCGGTGACCCCGCCCGCGCTGATCACGTCGCCGATCTTGAACGGACGCAGCACCTGCATGAACACGCCGGCGGCGAAGTGGGCGAGCAGGCCGCCCCAGGCGGTGCCGATCGCGAGGCCGAGGCCGGCGAGCAGCGCGGCGAACGACGTGGTCTGCACGCCGAAGATCTGCAGGATCGCGAGGATCAGCAGGATCGTCAGCAGCACGCCGACCACCGAGGTCAGGTAGTCGGTGAGCGTCGGGTCGACCTTGCCGCTGCGGCGCACGACCTTGCCGAGCAGGCGCGTGGCGATGCGGATCGCCCAGCGGCCGACGAACCACAACACGATCGCGGCGAGGAGATTCAGGCCAAAGTCGAGGCCGCGGGTCATCAGGAATTGCTGGGCGGTGGCGAGGTTCAGCATGGGGCTCCTGAGTGAGGGAGAATGGAAGGCGGGAACGAGCGACTTGAGACTGAGCGTTTATAGTCTATCGGGTGCGGTTGAGCAACCGATTGCATGCGGCCGCGTTCCTGCACGGCCGACGATTACGGTGGCATCTCGCTACGCGAATGCGACTATTGTCGGATGTGCTGGCGCAGCGAAAGCTGCAGTTCGGGAACAATTGTGTGACACGTGGGCGTCATACGTGAGTATGACGCCCTGATCGCGACGCCGACGCAGCGACAACAGTGCGAATGCGTTCGACGTTCTGCAGGTCTTACTTGGCGGGGGCTCGGCCGTAGGTATCTTCGAATCGGATGATGTCGTCCTCGCCCAGATAGGCACCCGATTGAACCTCGATCAACTCCAGCGGGATCTTGCCCGGATTGCTCAGGCGATGCGTGGCGCCGAGCGGGATGTAGGTCGACTGATTTTCCGTCAGCATGATTTCCTTGTCCCCGTTCGCGACGAGCGCCGTGCCTTTCACGACGATCCAGTGCTCGGCGCGATGGTGGTGCATCTGAAGGCTTAGTTTTTCGCCAGGGCTGACGATAATTCGTTTCACCTGAAATCGGTCGCCCTGATCAATGCCTTCGTATGACCCCCACGGACGAACGACGCGTCGATGAGTAACCGATTCCTGGCGGCCGGAGGCGTTTAACCACTCGACGACTTTCTTGACATCTTGTGCTTTGTCACGGTGCGCGACGAGCACTGCGTCAGCGGTTTCGACGATCACGACGTTGTCGAGACCGAGTGCCGCGACCATGCGATGCTCCGCGCGGATATATGAATTTTCGACGCCTTCGGTGAAGACGTCGCCGATCAGTGCGTTGTGCTGGTCGTCGGTTGTCGCGATTTCCGCCAGCGCATTCCATGACCCGATGTCGTTCCATCCGAGATCGGCGGAGGCAACCACTGCTGCGCGGTCGGTCTGCTCCATCACCGCGTAGTCGATGGAGATATTGGGGCTGGCTGCGAACATCTTCGAGTCCAGGCGGATGAAGTCTTCGTCACGTTGCGCGGCTTTCAGCGCAAGCTCGGAATGGTGAGCGACGTCCGGGGCGTGGCGCTGCAATTCCTCGATGTATGTCGATGCTTTGAGCATGAACATGCCGCTGTTCCAGCAGTATCCGCCGTCGGTCAGGAAGCTTGCCGCCGTTTGAGCGTCTGGTTTCTCGATGAATGCGTCGACTTGGTGGACATCCTGATCTTCGGCAATCCGCGGGCCCCGGCGGATATAGCCGTAACCGGTGTGCGGTTCGGTCGGAGCGACGCCGAACGTGACCAGATATTGATCCGCTGCAATTGCCGCTGCTTTTTGACTGGCCGTCACGAAGGCGGATTCGTTCAAGATGACGTGATCCGAAGGAAGGACGAGCAAGAGAGCATCAGTCGATTCATGCATCGCCAATAGTGCTGCGATCGCGATGGCCGGCGCCGTATTGCGGCCGACCGGCTCGAGCACGATCGATGACGGTGCGACGCCGACTTGGCGAAGCTGCTCCGCGACTAGGAATCGTTGTTCGTAATTCGTGATGACGATCGGGGCCGAAACATCGGGAATCGCGCGCAGCCGCAGGGCGGTTTGCTGGACGAGCGTCGCTTCACCGGTGAGCTTCAGATACTGCTTCGGATAGCCGCCACGAGACATCGGCCAGAGGCGGGTTCCGCTACCACCGCACAGAATGACTGGATATATATTCATTTCTTTCTCTTTTGATAAGTTACGTATTTTTTATACCCGGTTTAAAAGGCGATCGCTTTCCGCGAGCGTTTGGATTAATTTTCCAAATGGCATGGTGAAGTACGTTTCGACTCCAACGGATCGCCTTGATAAGCGGTCTCATCCGACTGCCGCGAATTTTCCCAAGCGGACGGCCCGCATACGGTGCGATTAGTCGAATGACGGCTTCGGGCGTCGTATACAGTTGCATGCGCCAGTCCCAATATATCGAATAGCGGAATAAAATACCCGCAATCAGCATATCAATTGACAGTTTGCGTTGACGCGATTGAATTGGCGCTAGGGCATCCTGCGTCAATCCCCAGCCCGCATAAAATGGAAAACCATAAGTAAACACTGCTTTACCTCGCAATAGTGCGTCGAAGCCGGAAAGGGAAGACAGAGTATGGACTTCATCAGCGATTTCGATCAGCGAAAGCAAGTCGGAATCAGTGTCGACAAAATCGGCGAAGTGATCAACGTTCACTACACCGTTACGATTTCCGGAAAGTACGTCGGGGTGTGGTTTATAAACGATAAATGCATCGGGGCGGCGTGTGCGTACTTCCCTCAAGAGTTCTTCGGCCGAAGAGATTTTTCCCGTCCCGAGTCGGATCGACGCATCGTCGGCGACCTGACCGGGCACGAGCACGATTCTTTGGCCGTCGGGTGCGGCCCATGCTGGCCGGCGGCGGCCCAGGTTGTATTTGGTAATGCCGAGCGTGACGATCGATTCCCGCAGCGCGCGGGCCCGGATCAGCTCGCTATCGCTGAATTCGGCGTTGTTCAGAATCGCGAGTAAATCGTTTGGCTTCGATGCATCGAAATATATTCCCGTGCAATCAATCACTTGGCTGTATGGCGCCTTCATGTCGGAACCAAGACCTGTCGAGTGAATAAAGCCATCTTCGATGCGAACGATCGGGATCGGAGTGAATGAGCGGTGCGTGTCCCTCGCTCCCCAAAGAGCGACCCATTCACCGGGTGCCACGGATTCAACGTTGTCGGCCCACCGCAGCACTCCCCCGCCAGCCGTCAGGAATGGTGTAGCGAACGGCCGTTTCCATCGCTGAAACCGGATGCCTGCGACTCGCTGCATATGCGCGAAGCGTTGATGTATGGCGCGTTGCAGGTCGATACAATCTAGCAGATTACCAAGTGTTCCCGATTCATGAGTAGCTGGATTCACGTAACGTGTAAGACGTAAGAAAACGACGTCAAAGAGCGCCCGCAGCGAAGGGCGTGATGTGCGGCCCGCGACGTCCAGGTTGTCCGTTGTGAGGCCCCATCCTGCGTAATATGGCGAGCCGAAAACATGGACATTCGCGCCCGAAAGCAGGCCGTTCATTCCCTCGGAAGCGTTGATCGTATAAACGTGGTCGATATGCGGCAAGGCTGAGCAAAGTGAATGTTCTATACCGATCCGCTTTGTGTCGGAGGGGAGTTCGCGGCAACGGGATGACAGCCAGTGGCCGGAACCGGGATCCCTGGATTGTGCAATCCAGAATTCGGCATTGGGATGCTGCCTCTTTGCCGAATCGACCATATTTGAGAACAACTCGGGGTCGATCTTTGTCGTTGAAAGGCAGGCTCCGTTGGAGCGAGAGCGTTCGTCAATAACGAGAACCCTTGGAGCGCGACGTGCTTCGAGTAAAAGCGGCGGGCATTGCGGGAACGGGTTACGCGTTCGGCTCACGGCGCTGACGACGACGCGTTGCATGAGGAGGTCGATTTCGCTCGACGTTCCAGCCGACGGGTCTCGCAGGAGTTCCGCATTGATTGCGCTTGCGAGTGCGCCCGGCCCGGATATGCCGGTTGCCGGTAGGCTGAACCAGGAAAGGCCCGGGGCCCCTGATGGTGTGTCCGACCAGATCGGGCCGGGCCAAACGGTACTGACTGACACATTGCGGCCCAGCTTGAACGTCAACCCAGTTGCTTCCTTCCATCGGGCGATACGCGCGTTGCTTTGCCGGCAGTCGATTGCATCCGCTTTCGAGCCGCGACGATTTGAGTTGCGGAAATCGTCATTGATGTCCGAATGCCCGCTGCGGGATTTCATGCGCCGGTTCATTTAACGTAGATCATCCAGAAACCTGTCGACGCTCTCGAAGTGCTCGGCCCAACTGGGTGGGTTAAAGAGGGCGATTCGGGCGAGCTGGGCGGTGCGAGCGCGACTGTCAGTGCGCGTGTATTCCTGAACAGCCGCTAACCAGTTTGGACCATCCAGCGGATCGTGATATTCGGGAATATCACCAGCAATCTCGCGAAAGACCGCGAGATTGCTGGCGATGACCGGCGTCTGTACCTTGAGCGCCTCGATAAGCGGCATGCCGTAGCCTTCGACGAAAGACGGAAACAGCAATGCTTGCGCATGCTGAAGATAGGCTTGGAGGCGGGCGTCCGAACAGGCGGTCTCTTCGATTACAATTCCTGTCAATTTGCCGCAGCGTTCGAGCATGTCGACGGCATTTTCGCTTTCCCAGCCACGTCTGCCGATGATGACCAGCCGGGGTGTGGCATTCCCCATGATTTCAGCAAGCCGTCGCCATACATGCAGCATGAACCAATGATTCTTTCTCGCCTCGATTGTGCCAAGCATGACAAAGTATGGCGCTTCGATCGGTCGAACACTGTGCCTCCTTCCGGAAATACCGGGCGCAAGACGCGCGACCGTGTACGGTGGCATTGGCATCCCAGACGATTTTGCTTCGGATTTAAGCGTTTCGATCGTGAATTGCGAATTTGCTACTACTCCGGCACCGTACGCCATCGTGTTGTGAATACGGCTTCGATGAATATTCTTGGTAGTCGGACGACAATATTCTGGGTGGGTCAATGGGATAAGGTCGTGAATCAGGATTACCGACCGGATGCCACGATTTCCCATGGATCGAAAATAGCGAGCATTTTCAATGCCGGAGTGACTTGTATGCAGGAGGATGTCGCGCGGAAAGCGTTCCCGGCGAACGGCTTGGAGAAGCGCTTTCGCCATCAGCATGCGTGTCGGAAGGGCGCGCGCTACATTCTGCTCGAGGAGCAGGTCGAAGGCGCGTCGCGAATCGGTCTGCGAAAGCACGGCACTGAAGCCGTTGGCGCTGATAACGGCGCGAGTGGATGGCCGTTGTCCGTAGTACCGGATGTATTCGAGACCAACCCGGTCGACGCCAGTCGGCAGAATGTGATCGATCAGTCTGCTAATTAATCGGGACACGTCAAGAAGTATGGCTGACAATTTTGGAGCCGCGTTGCAAACGCGCTTATGAGTCTTGTAAATTTGTGAAATATCGATAAGTCACATCAAACCGATTCGATGTGAAAATTCTTGCGCTCAAGCCTAACATCTTATTCATGATTGTGCCAAAATTCGCGGAGCGCGCTTGCCGCGCCCGTATATTAGCAGGCGTCCGGATTGTTGGAAGACGCTCCGGCACCGAAGCGAGAGACCATCCTCTCTACTCCCCCTTAGCGCGAGTGGCCGGGTAGGCTTTGGCTCAGTCTGGGACATCGCGGTGCCCGCTTGGGCGATCGGAACGCCACTTGGATCTCGAGTGGCTGGATCACCAACGATTCGGCAGACTGCCCGCATCAGAAACCATTACGTGCAAGAGCAGCGAATACATGAATTTCCATCGAATTACTGCAAAATTATCAATTTTTCCGGTTCTCTGTTGCCTGGCTTCGTGTGGGGTCGTTCCTTCGTCGGGGCCAACGGCGTCGCAGGTCGTGGAGGGGAGGGACGCAGGCAACGTCCAAGGAATCCAGATCGTGGATCTTACCGATTCAGTTGCGCGCAAACTCGTCGCAGAGCGCAAGATCGTTGACTTTGCGAGCACATTTGGTCAGCAACGCGGTGGGCAACAAGAGTTCGGCCCGGGCGATGTGGTCGAGCTTTCAATCTGGGAGGCTCCACCAGCCATGCTGTTCGGGGCAAGCGCGTCGCCGGGTGATTCGACTTCTTCCGGTGGGGCACGCGCGACAGTGCTGCCGCAGCAGACGGTCGACGTCAATGGCGATATCGACGTTCCGTTCGTTGGACTAGTCAGGGCCGGGGGGCGTACGACAACCGAACTGTCACAACTGGTCGCCAATCGCCTGAAAGGCAAGGCTAATCAGCCTCAGGTCATGGCGCGGCGAGTCAAGAACGCGACGTCCTATGCGACGATTGTCGGCGATGTGAACAACAGTACGCGACTCGAATTGAGTCCCGGTGGCGAGCGAGTGCTCGATGCACTCGCTGCGGCTGGCGGCGTACGCCAGCCTGTCGACAAGACGACGATTCAGATGACGCGCGGTGACAAGGTCGAAGCGTTGCCTTTGCAAAACATCATTCGAGACCCCCGACAAAATGTATCGCTGCGGAGCGGCGATGTCGTTACTGCGTTGTTCCAGCCATCGAGCTTTACAGTCCTTGGCGCTTCCGGAAAGAACGACGAAATCAATTTCGAGGCCCAAGGGATTACGCTTTCACAAGCTCTCGCGCGGAGTGGAGGGCTGAATGATAGCCGCTCCGATCCCAAAGGCGTATTCATTTTTCGATTTGAGCCGAGTAACGCGCTCGACTGGACTAACAAGCCAGTTATCGAGACGGCCGATGGGAAGGTTCCGGTCATCTACCGGCTGAATCTGAAGGACCCGGCCAGCTTTTTCGTTGCTCAATCATTTCAAGTCAATAATCATGATCTTATCTACGTTTCGAATGCGCCTGTTGCCGAGTTGCAGAAATTCCTAAATCTCGTGTTCTCAGTTGTATTCCCCGTGACAAACGTGATTCGTGCATATTGAGTCGAGGTTCCGTCAGGAGTGGATTATCGTGGTTATTAACGCATCAAAAGCTTTGCGTTGGCGGCTCTTCAGGGAGATGTGCGTCGCAGCAGCATTTGAGCCTTTAACGATAGAGATAGCGGCTAGTTAACGATGAATTTTTCCAAGAAGATCAACAATTTATTTGCCGGAACCGTTGTCATTCCAACGTTGATTTCGGCGATATATTTCGGACTGATCGCGTCTGATGTCTATGTTTCTGAATCGCTGTTTATTGTGCGCAGCCCGGCGCGGCAGGTGGCGTCACCGCTCGGACAGATTCTGAGCGGGACGGGACTAGTCCGAGGGCAGGACGATGCTTATGTGGTGCAGGACTACATCCTCTCGCGCGACTCACTGCAGTCTTTGGAGAGGATAGATCGCGTGATGGAATCGTACAGCAACCCGAATATCGATATATTTGCGCGCTTTGGTACGTTGGATTGGGATAAAAGTTTTGAGACTTTTTATCGATATTTCCAAAAGCGCCTCGATCTTCAGATCGACTCACTGTCTTCGATTTCCACTCTGACCGTTCGGGCTTATACAGCCTCGGACGCGCATCTCATCAATGAGCGTTTGCTCGAACTGGCCGAAGATCGCGTCAATATGCTGAACCAGCGTGCGCAATCGGATACGATTCGGTTTGCCACCCAGGAAGTGGCGAAATCCGAGCAACGGGTCAAGGCTGCGGCGCTAGCACTTGCGGCCTATCGCAATCAGAAGGGAGTAATCGATCCGGAGAAGCAGTCGGTAATTCCGCTTCAGCAGGTGGCCGAACTGCAGAATCAGTTGATTGCCGCCAAGGTGCAACTGAATCAGATGCTTACGTTGGCGAAAGAAAACCCGCGAATTCCGTCGCTGAACGCTCAAATTGCTCTGCTCGAAAAAGAAATCGAGCAAGAGAGTCAGCATGTAGCGGGCGGCGGCGATCGATCGCTCGCCAGCAAGGCGCCGGAGTATCAGCGGTTGGCGCTGGAGAAGGAGTTCGCAGACAAATTATTGGCAAGTGCCATGACCACGCTCGAGCAGGCGAGAAGCGAGGCGCAGCGCAAGCAACTCTACCTCGAGCGGATCGCCCAGCCAAGCAAGCCGGACTCGACGAATGAGCCTCATCGGCTGAGAGGCGTTGTAGCGACGTTTCTCCTCGGTATGATTGTTTGGGGGGTCTTGTCCTTGACCATGGCTGCCGTCAAAGAGCACGTGGATTAAGAATGTCCACGAACAATACAGATCTTCGCGTGGCCGATATTCGTCGGTCTTTGAGAATCCAAGCTCGCATTGTCGGGGCCCTACTGATGCGCGAGATTCTCACGCGCTATGGGCGACACAATATCGGATTCATGTGGATATTCGTGGAGCCAATGATGTTTACGGTGGGTGTCTTGGTGTTATATACGGCGTTTGGTGCCCACCAATATGCTCTACCAATCGTGGCGTTTACGTTGAGTGGGTACGCAACGGTTCTACTGTGGCGTAACACAATCAATAGATGTGGTAACGCAGTCGAGCCCAATCGAGCTCTGATGCATCATAGGAATGTTCGAACCATCGATCTTTTTGTAGCGCGAATAATTCTCGAAATCGCAGGCGCGACAATGTCATTTCTTATTCTTTCGATAATATTCATTGTGATCGGTTTGATAAGTGTACCTGATGACTTGATAAAAATGATCGTGGCCTGGGTGCTCCTCGCTTGGTTCGCGATGGATATGTCGTTAATTATTGGGCCTTTGGCTGCACTAAGCGAGACATTTGATCGCGTTTGGCACGTGTTCACATACCTGTTTTTGCCCCTTTCTGGGGCATTCTATATGGTTGAGTGGTTGCCAAAAGGATTCCAGAGTACCGTTCTCTGGATCCCGATTGTGAATTGCACGGAACTATTTCGCGAGGGATTATTTGGCGCAGGGATTAGAGCTCATTACAGCATCGGCTATGTTCTCCTTATAAATATGTTTCTAATGATTCCGGGTTTGCTGCTGGTTCGTTATGTTGGCGCAAGGGTGGAGGGTGAGTGATAGAGCTAAAAAATGTGTCCAAGCATTACCGACTCCATGGTGGCACCCACGTAGTTTTTGACGAGTTGAATTTTAGGATTGTGAAGGGTGAGAAAATTGGAATCTTGGGGCGAAACGGTGCCGGTAAATCAACATTAATAAGACTAATTAGTGGGGCTGAACTTCCTACTAAAGGGCGTATACGCCGGGGAATGTCGGTATCATGGCCGCTTGCATTTGGTGGGGCATTCCAAGGAAGTTTGACTGGGGTTGATAATATCCGTTTTATTTGTCGAGTATACGATGCGGATCTGAGTAGGGCGATTCCAGTTGTCGAGGAGTTTGCTGAGCTCGGTCGATATTTGCGCGAGCCAGTGAAAACATATTCCTCCGGAATGCGTGCCAGGTTGGCATTTGCTATATCGATGGCGATTGAATTCGACTGTTTTTTGATCGACGAAGTCATCGCAGTGGGTGACGCACGCTTTCATGACAAATGTCAGCGGGAACTTTTTGAGCGGCGTCGAGATCGCGCAATGGTTATTGTTTCCCATGAGCCAAATAATATTCGCGATCATTGTGACAAGGCGCTGGTGCTTCACGGCGGAGTGTTGCATCAATTTCCCGATGTCGATGCCGCATACAATTTCTATAATCAATATTGCTGAGAATCACAAGGTAAAGAGATGAGCAACAAGATAAAAGTACTTCTTGAAATGCGCCCGGCGTTGGAGGGGTTCGCTGGCATTCCCCAGGAAGTCAGGTTACTGTTTCGGGGTCTGTGCCGCCTGGATTCCGTGGACGTCGAAGGCTTGTTACAGACATCTCATCGGCGGCTTGCAAGAGGCACGTCAGATCAAGGAATTTTCAAAAAGAAGTTATCTGTGGCACGTCGCTACGGACGATATTCGAATGTGATTATATCCATGGTGGAAAAGCCTCACCGCAATATTCTCGAAATTATCTTGGATTGGTGGCAAAAGCGAGCAGAAATTTTGGCGCTACATATAAAAATGATTGGGGATGTTGGTCGCATACGGCTGTCGAAATTTGAGTCGAAATCATTTGAAGATTTTACATGGCGGACTCTGTTTGCGAAAACTCTTCCGGCATCGGACTATGAGCTTGTATCGTCTGTAAATCATCGAATCAGCTCTGTTCCTTGGAATGTTCTGCATACCGCCGGTCTAGGAACCCTGAATTGGCGAGCAACGCCAAAGTATCCGCGAATCGATACGGGTGACTTTGAGATTTTCATTGGTCAGACTCCTTATCCGGCGCGCATATCCAAAGATTCGGCGATGGTTATTCGATATCATGATGCTATACCCGTGTATATGCCTCATACGATATCCGATAAATCACTGCATCAAGCGACGCACTTCTATGCTTTGATGAGCAACGTCGAATCAGGCGCATGGTTTGCCTGTGTATCGGAAGCAACCCGGCAAGATCTGCTGCGTCTCCACCCTAAGGTTGCTGAGCGTGCAGTTACGATTCACAACATGGTGTCCCATCATTATTTCCTTGAGGAATCGCGTCCGTCACGTGTCCCCGAAATAATTAGGTCGCGACTCTACGGTTTTGATCCGGATGCAAAGGATCTTGGTCTGGTACCAAAATTTCTGACTATTCGGGAGCAAGAGAATTTTTATAAGCAAAATCTTTACAAAAAAGATTTCAAGTACCTATTGATCGTTTCAACTGTTGAGCCACGAAAGAACCACACACGCCTTCTTGCTGCGTGGGAAGTAATCAAGTCCGAGATTGATCCTGATGTGAAACTCGTGGTCGTCGGTACATTGGGCTGGGACTACAAGCAAATCTATAAAGGTTTCAAGGTGTGGATTGATCGAGGTGATCTGTTTATGCTTAATGCAGTGCCCGCACCAGACCTTCGAGTGCTTTATCGTCATGCGATGGCGACAGTTGCGCCAAGCTTAGGTGAGGGTTTTGATTTTTCAGGTGTGGAGTCGATGGCGAGTGGTGGAATTACCATCGCATCAGATATTCCTGTTCATCGTGAAGTTTACGATGATGCAGCTGAATATTTTGATCCGTATTCAACTGCCAGCTTGGTTGGAGCGCTCAAGAAGGTGCTTTATCAAGAGAACTCAACGCAGCTTCGAGAAAAATTGCGAAGCTGCGGTCAAGAGGTTTCTTCGAGATATCTGCCAGAGCGTATTCTTCCTCAATGGGAAGAGTTTCTGAAGAAAGTAAAAAGGGAGCACGCTGGCCACAGATCAAGAGTGGGTGCCGAACTTTCGCCTCGTTAATCGTAACCATATCCGTAAAATTGTGATCGAGATTGTGCCAGGCTTTCTGGAGTCAGAAATCAGGAACTGAGGCGGAATCAAGAATTAATGAGGGAATTTGGTTAGTGATATAAATATGTTAGAGGGACGTCATTAGACGTCTCGTTATCGGTTATCCATCTATTGAAATTGTTCTGCTTTGATGGCGGAGTTTGTGCTGTAGGGTAATTGGCGCGAGCTGGAGATATGAAGAATATATTTCGTCTTTTCGAGTTTTCCGTTGAAGAATTTCTTGATGGAATTTATCGGATTCTGCTAGGTAGAGAAATCGATGAGGAAGGTCGACGGATCTATTTGTCGGTATTGCAAGAGGGGTGGAGTTACTCATACGTCGTATCTGAAATTGTGCGCTCAAAAGAATATATTGGGCGGCCGCCGATTTCAGGGGTTTATCGATTCATCAAGGCATATAAATCGGCGCAAGGTAGGAGTTTGCGTGGATGGTTTGCGCGCAACGTTTTAATGGCAGAGTCTGATTTCGTTCAGGAGCGAGTGAGAAGAAAGGCGGCGCGGCATGCTGAAAGCGTCTCTTATGGCTCAGCGCGGGAATCACTCGGTAGCGAGGATTTTTGGAGAGAGACGGTCGACGATGTTTTTGTGCGTATGCGATTTTTATATTATCGAATATTGGGGCGGGTTGTTAAGGAGAGTGTCGCGCGCCAGAATGGAAGTAGTGACGATATTGTGGGTGGTAAGGAGTATAAAATTATCCAATACTGGGATAGCAAAGAAATTCCAGATGACGTCCGAGAGTTTATGGGGTGTTGGGAGGCTCAGTACGGAAATCGATATGTTAAGTTTGATGGGGACTCCGCCGAAGAATTTATTCGGAGAAATTATCCGGAGGAATTTGCATTGGCTTATGCCCAGTGCTGGCATCCCGCGATGAAGAGTGATTTCTTTCGGCTTTGCTATATTTATCAGAATGGTGGCTGTTATGTCGATGCGGATGAGTTGCCTCTAAAGGAATTGCCTGCAATTGATTTGCGGTCAGAAAATATTCTTATGCTGAGGCCATTCATTCGTATTAATAACGGTGCTGAGCACGTAAATCTGTCAATTTCATCGTATATTGAGAGATATGATGAGTATAAGAATGCTGAGGTGTATTTTGCTAATGCGCCAATCATCGCGTCTCCGAAAAATGAAATAATTTTGTTCGCACTTCGTCGGGCGAAGGATATTATTTTGTCTGCTAGGAAATATGAAATGTCATTGCATGATATTGCGGGTCCTACCGGTTTATCTTTGAGCATTGTTGCATATTTTCTGAGCTATGGTTTCAAGGGCGGCAGGCCGGTAAGCGTTGCGTCGATTGATTGGGCTAGATTCGCGCGCAGCGGTTCAGATCGAGAGTTGGCCTATAAGCGTGACCATCGTGATTGGCGAAAATTCATGCATCACCCCGGAAACTGACGCGAAGGGCAAAAACAATGAAAAAAGCAATTGCCGTGATGACATATGCTAGATTTGACTACTTCGAACTCACATATTATTCGATCGTCAATCAAATTGTAAATGGCAGACGGGTTCATGACGAATACGATATCTACATATTTCAAGATGGGTTATGGGGAGAGGAGTCTTTTGAAAATAAGGCGGGCCATCGAAAGATATCGGATTTCTTAGATCGGATCGAGTCGAGTATTAATGTGGTGCGTCAGTCTGAAAATTTGGGCGTTGCATTTCATTTTGATTTCGTTGAGCGTTTTCTCTTTAATGAAAAATGTTACGATTACGTCGTTTTTCATGAAGATGATCTGGTTTTGGCGCCGGGCTATATGTCGATAATTGACATGATGGGCGAGAAGTATGCTCGCGATCCGAGAGTGGGGATGGTGTCCGCCCATCCGGCCGATACAAGCATGTCGCACGACGTTCAATCCGCAAGCAAGAATAAGTATGCTTCGATGGGGCACAATTGGGGATTCGGGCTTAGCAAGATTTTCTGGCAGCGCCGACAGCCTTTTGTTGATTGTTACCTCGATTTGATTCGTGATGTTCCATATAGGAAGAGATCGGAGGAAAGGATCTTTGCGTGGCTTAAGGCGGCTGGATTCAATCCGGCGGCATCGAGTCAAGACTACGTAAAGAGTTGTGCGACTTACGCTCTTGGGGGCGTAAAACTTTCAACGTTCGCAAATTTCGCGCTACCGATTGGTCGAAATGGATTGCACTGCAATCCGGCCATATTCAAGAAAATTGGATTGGATCGATCGGTGGTCTATGAAGGAAAATTGGATGATATTCCGGATCTCGATGATACTCAGTATCGTGAAATTTATCTGAGCGGTGCTCGTCAAGTCTCCGGGGATCTTGTGGGTCTCGATAGCGTGGCGGCATGGGAGTATTTCAAGGAATGGGAGATTCGTGCTAAGAAGGGTGATTTTCACGCTAAAAAAATAGTGCCGGAAAATAAAATTCTTCAGATATCGAACGAGCGGCAGTGGGCGCCTTCAGAAATACCTGCAAGGCCGCATATGGAGGAGCAAGGAGTTGCTCATCTGGAGTTGCGGATGAAGGGGGCGGAAATCTTTCTCGAATACGGAGCTGGCGGCAGTACTATTCTGGCCGCGTCCTGTGGGATAAAGGAAATTTATTCTGTGGAATCGGATAGGGCATTCCTGGACGCGGTGGCTTTTCGCTTGTCGGAGGTGGGAGGGGTAACATTCGTTCCGCATTATGTAGATATTGGGAGGACAAAAGAATGGGGTCAACCAGTTGACGATTCTAATGCGCGAAAATGGCCGCAATATTGCTCGTCGGTTTGGGAGGTGTTGCGATCGGGCAGTCGCGAGCCAGACTTGGTGCTGATCGATGGCAGGTTTAGGGTGGCTTGCTTTCTGATATCGATTCTCTTTTCCAAAATCGGAACGATTATTCTGTTCGATGACTACTACGATCGTCCGAATTATCATGTCGTGGAAAAGTATGCTAAGCCGATCGAGCGTGTGGGTAGAATGGCTGAATTTAGAGTCGCAGAGCGCATTGCTTTCGAAGAAATTGCAATTGACTTGCTTAAGTCGATCGCGGATACCAATTAATTGATTTTTCTGGTGTGCTATGGTTGATCACGATTATGTGGAAGAATATTTGCCGATTTTCTCGATGGTGATCCAGAGGTTGGCTAGTGATCCTGAGTGGGCGATCGACTTGTTGGAAATTTCTACGGAAAAATTCTTTCGAGAGGTATATCGTCGAAGACGAGATGTAGCAATCGAGCCGCTAGAGGCAATTGAAGCCGGTTTCGAAATTGTGAGGCGTTGGCCAAGCGATCCAATGGACCATTTGGCATTAACGCAATTACTTGTTCGTTCCGACCGCCTGCACGAGGCTCTGCATGTCATCGAAAGAGCTATCGCTGATACCGGGGCGAGTGCGGAATTATACCGTTTGCACGCTAGTTTGCTCGAGCAGACAGGGAGTGTCATGCAAGCGGAAGAAGCCATAGGACGCGCACTCAGTATCTGCGTCGATGATGAAGAGTTGCGCGCCGAGCGTGACCGCATTGAGCGAAATGTCATGGAGCGGCTCTACAATACTCGTGACATGTCGCAGGACTTGCAAGACGCGATTTCCGCAGGGAAGCAGATCATCAATCGTCGTCCGGACGATGCGGATGCCAAGCGGGCATTGGCCCACATTTTTGCTCGAGGTGAGCGCTTGGATGAGGCATTGGAATTGATCGATCAAGTCGTATCCACGGGCAATGAAAGCATCGAAGACTATCGGCTGCAAGCAAGTTTGCTGGAGCGCTTGAAGAGGTTTGGAGAGGCTGAGTTGATTATCAAGCGGGCGCAGCTTTTGGCGCCCGAGGATGAACATGTCCGTACCGACTCAAATCGCATTTCCAGAGGCCATATTATGTTTCTGAGGCACAGTCGTGATGCGTTGCTGGACACTGAGAAGGCGATACAGGCGGGGCTGGACGTAATATCGCGATGCCCGGGCGATATGGCTGACGTAATAGCGGTAGTTCGATTGTTGCAACGTTCTGGGCGACCTGAGGAGGCTGTACAGTTATTGGATCGATTCCCGGCGCAGGGTGGAGCGACCGTCGAATATCATCGATTGCGAGCGAATTTATTTGCCGAGGTCGGGAGGTTTCGAGAGGCATACAAGGCGGCAAAATCTGCAAGTGTGTTAGACATTGAAAATCGGCAATTGATGCGGGAATCAAAACGCATGCGTGCGATTTGGTTGGTCGATGCGATCAGATTGTCAAAATGAGGGGATATTGATTCGTATGAGATTACATTTCAATGGTCATCTTGTAATTCGAGCGTTTATCGTGATGCTGATGGCCTCCCTCTGCGGGATTGCGTGCGCGTCCGAAAGCGGGTTGGGTTTGACGGGGCGAGTGATTGTCGGGTATCAAGGCTGGTTTGGCTGTCCAGGTGATTTTGAAGGAAATACTGGTTGGCAGCATTGGTTTATTAGAGCCGCGCGGCCAGAGTATCTGACGGTCGATTTGATGCCGTCATTTCGAGGTCTCGACCCGAAGGATCTGTGTGATACTGGACTGCCGCGTGCTGATGGAAAGGGGAGTGTTAGAGTATTCTCGTCTCAAAACCCGATTGTTGTAAACAAGCATTTTGAGTGGATGCGAGAGCATGGTATTGATGGTGTGGCAGCTCAGCGATTCATTTCGGAAATGTCTGATCCGAGAAAGAAAAGTCGCGGTGATAATGTTTTAAGAAATATCGCATCTGCTGCGCGTGATAATGATCGGATATTCTATGTTGCTTACGACATATCTGGTGCGAGTGAGGGGGGCGTAGTGGACGATATTCGCCGAGATTGGCGTCATTTGACTGATGATCTTCGGATGACGGATAGTCCGGCGTATCTGAAGGATCGAGGAAAGCCTGTATTGGAACTGTGGGGATTCGGATTCAAGGATCGTCCCGGTAATGCCGACGACGTAATGAAGTTGATATCGGATTTGAAGTCAGGGCGAGGTGGCTTAGCGGCGGCAACGGTCGTCGGAGGCGTCCCTACACATTGGCGGACCCTTTCCGACGATTCGAAATCTGATGTGAAATGGTCAAGCGTCTACCGCTTATTTGATGTGCTTAGCCCGTGGACCGTTGGGCGGTATCGGAACGAAGTGGAGGTCGACAATTTTTTTCGAGAAACAATGCGAGCAGATCTTGATGATGCTCATAAATCAGGCGTGAGATATATGCCGGTTGTTTTTCCTGGATTTTCGTGGCATAACCTGACGGCGAAAAATAATAATTATAATGCAGCTAAAATTAATCAAATCCCACGCCAATGTGGTCGTTTTTTTTGGCGGCAGTTTGTCAATGCGATAGACGCGGGTGTAGATGCTACTTATGTCGCGATGTATGATGAGGTAGATGAGGGTACCGCGATATTTCCAGTCGAAACGCGTAAGGACCTGCTCCCCGAAGGCGTAAACCTTGTATATCTTAATGAAGATGGATGTGCATTGCCGGATGACTGGTATTTGAGTATTGTCGGAAAAGCGGCCGCAGCCTTACGTCAACATATTGCACTGCCGCGAAATCTTAGCAGTGCGATCCGGCCGTAACGATTCCTCTTTCGGTGAATGTGAGGCGTCTCACGGTGTTCGTCGTGAGTGCATGATTTGGTGGGCGAGCTAACGTGTGTTTCATCCAAATTTGTGCGGAAAGGAATTCCTTGGGTTCGACTTGAATTTAGAGTGCTTGTAGGTGCGCTTAGTTTGATTTTTCGTGTTGCTTCACCCTCGTTATAAGAGCGGGAGATGATTTTGTAGATGGTTTTGCGTGTGTATAGCTGTCGACGCAGCATCTCTGATGAATTTTTGGTTGAAACAATTTCACCACTGGTCGTAACTGCCAGACCTCGCTGCTCGAGTGGTTGGGGCAGCGCGTACTAGTGACGAGAACTTTTTTGTGGCGGAACCTGGAGAGCGTCATGGGTATCTACGCGTTTCGCCATTCATTTTGCGGTGGCCTTGAAGTCATGTGCCTGCAATTTGGTTATTTTTTTTGTAAGGGTGGCGAGCGAAATTGCAAGGATGCTGTTAAAATGGCCCGCGAGGTACAGAAGGAAACGCCGGTGTCCAAGATGGATTGCTGGCAAGCTGAGTCGAGGCTGCTTGCGATAACTTAAGGAGCACCAATCGGATCGGCGCGTGGTCAACCTAAATCAAAGAGTACAACCTGCCGGTACATGCGCTGGTATCCGATTTCGCAATGCAACGCTCCTTTCTTCTGCTGCAAGGCACAGCCTCTCCCTTTTTTCATCGGCTCGGTGTTGCGTTGCGAGCGCGTGGACACGCCGTACTTCGAATAAATTTTTGCGGTGGTGACCTGATCTACTCAGGCCAACAAGATGTATTGAATTACACGGATGCCCTTACGTCTTTGCCGCGATGGTATGGAGACCTAGTTGAGTCGGAAAACGTCACTGACGTCGTTATGTTCGGCGATTGCAGGGACATTCATCAGCATATGCATCCCGTTGCGCAAGAGCGCAATCTTCGCGTCCATGTTTTCGAAGAGGGTTACGTGCGCCCTCATTGGATCACGTTGGAGGAGCATGGCGTAAACGGTAGATCGAAGCTGCCGCGTGACCCCGATTGGTATCTCGCATATTGCGAAAAAATTCGTCCGATTCCGCCGAGTCAACCGACTGGCTACAATCTCTATGAGAGAGCATTTCACGATATTTGCTACCGTGGAGCGAATGCTCTTTTCGCTGCTAAATTTTCTGACTATTCGAGCCACCGTCCGCATAACGGGTTGTTGGAGTATTCCGGTCTCGCTTGGCGGGCATTACTGTCGGGCTCCTATGCACGGGAAGCGTCACGCGTGACGAAGGCATTGCTCGACGAAAGGCGGCGATACTATCTTTTCCCCCTTCAGCTAAACTCAGACGCTCAAATTGTCACGCATTCTCCATTTGAAGGCGTATGCGATGCGATTTACAGTGTAATGCACTCGTTTTCCAAGTGCGCACCCTCGGATGCCTGTCTTGTGATCAAAAATCACCCGTTGGATACGGGAATAATCCGTTACAAGAAGTATGTATCTCGTCTCGCGATTGAATTGGATATCGTCGATCGGATTAGATTTATAGACTCGGGTCACTTGCCGACATTGCTGGAACATGCTGAAGGGGTGGTGGTGGTCAACAGTACGGTTGGCCTCTCCGCACTCCATCACCGCCGTCCCGTGGTAGTGCTTGGTCATGCCATTTACGATATGCAGGGCTTGACGTGGCAGGGCGGTATCGATGCATTCTGGCTCAATGCGGGAAGGCCGGACATGAATCTGTATCATTCATTTTTGGATTGCGTCATATATTGCACACAAATTAATGGTGACTTTTACACAAAAAAAGGAATCGAGATGGCTGTCGCTGGATCGGTCAGGCGTTTAGTCGAATAAACCTCTCGAGATCTCCCGGCAGTCGGGAGCGTGTCGTGTCGAATACAAGACGTTTGAGTAAGGTCGATTTGCGCCAACGAATCTGGGCGCTGTTGTTTTGCGATGACGTGCGCCGCCGTGGTGTTTATTGCAAAATCACGTTGTTTTTCATGTTCGTGGTGCGGAGGGTAGACGCCGAGCCCGAATGGGTCGCCGCCCACGGACGGTGGCTCGCGGTACTCTCGGAGAGTGAACGACTCGATTCATGCTTTTTATGGAGGCAGATCGTTCGATTTCGATACGTCACGTTATGCATTAAACTGAACAATGGTTCTCGCATATTATTAATCTGAAAGGCGAAAGACTGTGAAAAATTGGTAATAATATTGCCAATTTGGCGCGACGCTATGGTGAAGGATGCACAATATCACTTAAGTCGGCGGCATCCCGTGGTGTGCCACCACGCATCCGACTTCAGGGGGGGTGTTGATTGTCTATCGGCGTCAGGGCGCTAATTAAAATTTGCGGGGTGGGTCGTGGGTATCGTATTTCGAATTTTTAGAGCGGTATTGGTTGGAATTGTGATGTATTTTTCCGCCATATACTTGGGCTTCGATAAAGGTACGGCTGCTGCGTTGTGCTTGATACCAGTGGTGCTCGGGGCGCTTGATATTCTGACCGAGTTTGCTTTTGCAATTGCGGCGCTCACATTCGTCGTTGCTGCTTTTTCATCGGTGCTTCCGGATAAATATGGAAATGTTGTTGAGTTTGTAAGTTCAATAGCGAACAGCAAGGCGCTGGCGCGGCAGCCTGTTCGGGCCGCTATCGATTCGATGCAACGGAGTTCTGAGTCGGGCACAAATTCCGAAGCGCAGGCCAAGTAGAAGCTGCGGCGCGGGCGCTGGAGATCTTGGAAAATAAGTGATTTCCGGTCATGGTCGCATTGGATTGTAGCTTCTGGTGTTTGTAGGTGACTCGATGTGGTCCGAGTTAATTTCGCGTGACGTGATGCTGCGTCATACGTAACGGATGGAGCGGGCAGTCGGTGGCTTGCTCCTTTTGTTATATTTGTAATGTAATTCGGAAGATGAACGGCTGGCTGTGTATCGATGAGTCGACTGTCTACGCTCTCTACGGACGTTCTTGCTACAACATCATATAGTGCATGGCCAACGCCCCATGCGCATTGGTTTCTTCACTACAAGGCCGTCGCCGCAAGAGCTGCTTTCGGGGAGCGGCCTGGTATATCGCGCCGTTCGGCAGCGACTGTACGAGCATGAGTTCACGTGCTCCTGAAATTTCTCCGGCGTCTGCCGTAGAATAATTGTCCCCATCGATGCATCGATCTGTTGCGTGAAGCCAGAAGCTGGCTGCGGAGGATGCAGCAAATACTTCCCTATCTGTCTGAAAAATGTTTGCATGAAAATCGCAATCGCCGGTACAGGCTACGTCGGCCTGTCCAACGCCGTTTTGTTGTCACAACACAATGAAGTCGTGGCTCTGGACATCCTTCCCGAGAAGGTGGCTATGCTCAACCGCAAGGAGTCGCCGATCGAGGATGCCGAAATTGAAGAGTATCTTCGGTTCAGGGACCTGAATTTCCGCGCTACGCTTGATAAGGAAGAGGCATACGCCGGAGCGGACTACGTCGTCATTGCCACGCCGACCGATTACGACCCGGAGACGAATTACTTTGATACCCGCTCCATTGAGGTCGTCATTCGCGATGTCATGGCCATCAACCCGCGGGCTGTGATGGTGATCAAGTCGACCGTCCCGGTTGGCTACACCGCGCGCATATGTGCTGCGTTGAGCATGGACAATCTAATCTTCTCTCCCGAGTTTTTGCGAGAGGGCAGGGCGCTGTACGACAATTTGCACCCTTCACGGATTGTTATAGGAGAGCGCTCCTCTCGCGCGGAAGTGTTTGCCAATCTCTTGAAGCGAGGAGCCATCAAGGAAGACATCGTAACTCTGTTTACGGGTAGTACCGAGGCAGAGGCGATCAAACTCTTCTCGAACACGTATCTCGCGATGCGCGTCGCCTACTTCAATGAACTGGACACCTACGCTGCGCAGCACGGTCTGGATACGCACCAGATTGTTGACGGCGTATGTCTCGATCCGCGGATTGGCGCTCACTACAACAACCCGAGTTTCGGCTACGGTGGCTACTGTCTACCCAAGGACACCAAGCAGCTACTGGCTAACTACCGTGACGTACCGCAGAATCTGATTCGCGCGATTGTGGAATCGAACAGCACGCGGAAGGATTTCATCGCCGAGAGTATTCTCCGGTGCAAGCCGCGGGTGGTCGGTATTTATCGGCTGGTGATGAAGTCCGGATCTGACAATTTCCGTGCATCTAGTATTCAGGGGGTCATGAAGCGCATCAAGGCCAAGGGTGTCGAGGTCATCGTGTACGAACCCGCATTGAACGAGGCGAACTTCTTCAATTCGACTGTCTTGAAGGACCTCGTCGAATTCAAAAGCGCGGCAGACGTGATCGTCGCGAATCGCTTGACACCGGATCTAGCCGATGTCGCGGACAAGGTCTACACACGTGACCTGTTCGGCGGGGATGCATGAGCGGCCCGAAGCTTGACGGGGGCATGTCTTTCGTCAAGCGTTAGGGGCAGACTTGGGTTGGTGAATGGCGCCGTCGCGCAGCATGGCGAACAAGACGTCGCAGCGTCGCCGTGCAAGAGTGATGAGTGCCTGGTTGCGGCGCTTGCCCTCGCTTCACCTGCTGGACGGCGGCCACCTTGAACTCCGCCGTATACGCTTGTTTCGGTACTTTAAACATCCCCGATTCCTTCCTTTCCGTCGAGTTTATACACGACCGGTTGGAAGGCGAAGTTACAGGGAAAGCTCAGTGGCGAGCACCCATCCAGGCGCGGCAATAAGGTGGTCAAGCGCGCCTTGTTCCTCTCCGCCTTCGCCGCCTTACGAGACCCAGTCTCGAGGGTATCACTCGCGCAAGGTTCAGCGATGCATGTTCGCGTCTTACCGAGGGGCGTGGTCGGATTCCTGTCGGTCGTAAGGTGCAGGGGCGATGACCGGCTGAGCCCTTGCAATCCTTGTGCGCGATTGAGGGCATGAGGCAATTCGAAAGACCGTCAAGATTTGCGAAGAAGATTCGAGAAATTCGGTGCTTGCGAATGTGGTGGAGCAGAATGCCACCCAGAATCCGGGCCGGTTGGAGCCACATTGATCCGACAAATCGTCATGCTAGCTTCAGAAATTGCCTCTGGCGTGGGGGCATTTGTTGTTTTGCCGGATGAAATCTTCGTTCGATCGCTACTGAGGTGGTTCGTGGATGGGGTGGTCCGTCCGCGGGAGCTACTGACACGGGGGGAGATGTGAATTTTGCCGAAATTCAAATTGAAGTTGCTGAGCCGGGCGGAAATGCTCTAGCGCGATGATTGCGGGCGGTGAAGTTCTCGGGTCATGCGCTGGATGTCACTCCTGGTTTTGGGGCTTGTAAGCACTTGTAACATGTAGGGTGCTACTCAAAATATTAATCCAGGTGTATGATCGCGTCGGCCCGTTGTAAGCTTTGTGTTGGTGCTTTTTTCCTCGTGTTGTGCGTGTTTCTCGGTGACCTAGTTCGGCACGTCCTTTGCCATCCGTTGCCCTCTTGATCCAGCAATCGTCACGACTGCATCCGCGGGCTTTTGGCAATGTTTGTGCTGCTGCTGGCGTTGTCAAGTTTTGTGAATTAATAAGGCGCAATAAATCGACAATATTGTCTGCTGCTTGATCGAAATATCAGGCAGCGCTTGGCGCTTGAAGATCGATAACCAGACACCGCTGAAAAACAATGTCTGTTTAAAACGATGGGAAGTAGCAATACTCGCAACCGGGGAGGGCAGGTGAGCGCAAGCGGGCCACGAGCAATCGTGATAACCGGCAGCAGTGCCGGGCTTGGACGTGCGCTGGCATTGAGTTATGCCGCGCCCGATACCACGCTGGGGTTGATCGGCAGAAATTCGGCGCGGCTGGAATCCGTCGCCGCGGAGTGCCGTGCGCGCGGGGCCCACGCCGTGATCGGCTGCATGGACGTGCGCGACTCGGCCGCCGTCCAGGACTGGATGATCGATTTCGATACGCGGTATCCAATCGAATTGATGATTGCGAATGCGGGCGTGGCCAGCACGCTGCAGTCCGCGGACGATTGGGAGCATATGGCGCGCACCGCCGACGTCGTCGATACCAACCTGTACGGCGCGTTGCATGCGGTGCTGCCGGCCATCGACCGGATGCGCATGCGCCAGTGCGGGCAGATCGCGGTCGTCAGTTCGCTCGCCGCGTTGCGGGGCATGGCCATCTCGCCCGCCTACTGCGCGAGCAAGGCGGCGTTGGTCGCCTACTGCGATTCCGTGCGCCCGATTCTCGCACGCGAGGGCATCGGCCTGTCGGTCGTGATGCCGGGCTTTGTCCGCACGGCGATGAGCGACGTCTTCCCGGGCAGCAAACCGTTCATGTGGAGCGCGGACAAGGCTGCCGGGTACATCAAGAAGCGCCTCGCGCGACGCCGCGTGGAAATTGCCTTTCCGTTCAGTCTTGCCCTCGGCATCAAATTGCTGCGCCTGCTGCCTGCCACGCTGGCGGATGCCATTCTCGGTCGTCTGTCCTATCTCCCGCGCGGGAAGGCGTGACGTGCTGCCCGGATTCGCGTTCGCGGCTGCCGCAGCCGCACTCTCGTTTCTCGTAGAGGCCATCGCGTATCCGCGCGCGTCGCTCGCCCGTTCGCCGGCGGCGATCGCACTGCATGTCTGCGCGTTCGCGATCGTGGCGAGCGCGACTTTCGCCGTGACGGCACGGCCGCTTTTCTCGGCATCCGTCGCCCTCGTGCTGATCGCGTTGCTGGCCGTCATCAGCAACGCAAAATACGAATCCCTGCGCGAGCCCTTCGTCTTTACGGACTTGAGCCTGTTCAGCCAGGTTTTCGCCCATCCGCGTCTTTATCTGCCGTTTCTGAGTGCGGGCAAGGTGCTCGGCATCGTTGCCGCCGTGGCGGTCGCGACGATCGGTTTCCTGCTCGAACAACCAGCCGGCATGCTGGCGCGTGGCGCCGCCGCACTGATCGCGGTCGCTTGCGTGCCGGTCTGTGTCTCGCTGTCGCGTCGCATGCCGCTGACGCTCGACCCGATGGCGGACCAGCGTCGGACGGGTTTCTTCGCGGCATTCGTCGCTTACCTCGTCAACGGGCTGCGGCGTGCAGAGCGCAGTGCGTTCTTTCGCGCGGTCGACGCCGGGCCATTCTCCCGCGGCCGTCCGGACGGCACGCCGGACGTGATCGTCATCCAGAGCGAATCCTATTTCGACGCGCGTCGTCTTGGCGCATGCGTGTCGTCGGAGCCGTACGCGAATCTCGATCGCGCCCGCCGCGAGGCATTCGCGCAGGGCAGCCTGGACGTTCCCGCCTGGGGCGCCAATACGATGCGCAGCGAATTCGCGATGCTGACGGGATTGCCGTCGGCATCGCTCGGCTATTCGCGCTTTTACCCGTACATGTATGTGCGCCGCGCGTGTGCGTCGCTGGCGGGCTGGTTCAAGCGAGGCGGATATCGCACGCTCGCGATTCATCCCTACCACGCCGATTTCTTCGGGCGCGACCGGGCATTCCGGTTCATGCATTTCGACCGCTTTCTCGACATTCGGGACTTCGGCGGTGCGGCGCGAATCGGGCCGTATGTCGGAGACGGCCCGGTGGCCGATGCGATCATCGCGGCCCTCCAGGAGCACGGTGACGCGCCGGTGTTCGCGTTTGCGATCACGATGGAAAACCACGGTCCGCTGCATCTCGAACCGGTCGGACCGGGCGAATCCGAATCTCGGCATACGCTCGGCGACGATGCGCGCTGGCGCGACCTGACCGCCTATCTTCGACACGTCGAGAATGCCGACTGCATGATCGGCAAGCTGACTGATTATCTCCGCAAGCGGGAGCGGCCGACCGTGCTGTGCTTTTACGGCGACCATGTTCCTGCGCTGACTTCGGTGTTCGACGCGCTCGAAACCGAACCGACCAATAGCGACTACTTTATTTGGCGCAACTTCGCGAACGATTTCGGCGAGCACCGAAACGTTCGCGTCGAGAGTCTCGGTGCCGCGATACAGCGCGCGATGGTGCACGTCAATTGCACTCGTGCCGCTTCGCCGACCGGGATGCTGCAGACGCCGGCGTGATGATGGAAAAGAAAATTGCAATAGTTGGGATGGCTTGCCGCTTTCCCGGTGGGGTTGAGGGACCCGACGACTTCTGGAAACTGCTGCGTGACGAACGCGATGCCGTGACCGCCATTCCGCCGGACCGATTCGGCACGGCGTTCTACCAGCACCCGTCGAAACGGGAGCCGGGAAAGAGCTACACGTTCGCCGCGGGCGTCGTCGACAACGTCGCGGGCTTCGACGCCGAATTCTTCGGCATCTCGCCGCGTGAGGCGGCGCAAATGGATCCGCAGCAGCGGCTGCTGCTCGAACTCGCGTGGGAGGCGTTCGAAGACGCCGGCGTGCGTCCGGCTGCGATGCGCGGCCGCGACTGCGGCGTGTTCGTCGGAGTGGCGGGCATGGATTACGGCAACCGCAATATGGACGACATGAACACGATCGATCCGTATTCGGCAACCGGCAACACGCTCAGCATCGCGTCGAACCGCGTGTCCTACCTGTTCGACCTGCGCGGCCCGAGCATGTCGGTCGACACCGCATGCTCGTCCTCGCTCGTCGCGCTTCATCAGGCGGTCCGCGCGTTGCAGTCCGGCGAGACGGCGATGGCGCTTGCCGGCGGGGTCAACCTGCTGCTGCATCCGTTCGGATTCGTCAGTTTCTCGAAGGCGTCGATGCTGTCGCCGCGCGGCCGCTGCCGCGCGTTCGACGCGACCGGCGACGGCTACGTGCGCGCCGAAGGCGGTGCGTTCGTGCTGCTCAAGCCGCTCGACCAGGCGTTGGCCGATGGCGATACGATCCACGCGGTCGTCGCCGGATCGGGCGTGAATTCGGATGGCCATTCGCACGGCGGCATCAACGTGCCTGCAGCAGCGACGCAGGCGGACCTGCTGCGCGCCGTGTATCGGCGCGCGGGCATCGATCCGCGCACGCTCGCGTATCTCGAGGCGCATGGCACGGGCACGGCGGTCGGCGATCCGATCGAGGCGCGTGCGTTGATCGATGCGGTGTCGGGCGGCCGGCCGGAATCCGATCCGCTCCTGATCGGTTCGGTCAAGACCAATATCGGACACCTCGAAACGGCATCGGGCATGGCCGGTCTGCTGAAGGCCGTGCTGTGCCTGAAGCACCGCGCGGTGCCGCGTTCGCTGCATTTCGACACGCCCAACCCCAGCATCGACTTCAAAGGCGGCCGCTTGCGCGTGGTCGATCGGTTCACGCCGCTCGAGCGCAGCGATGCGCCGCTGACCATCGGCATCAATTCGTTCGGCTTTGGCGGCACGAATGCGCACGTCGTCGTGACCGAAGCGGAGGCGGCGCCGGCGCCCGCGCCAGTGGCGCAGTCGGCGGCAAGGATCGATGCTCCGTTACCGCCGCTCGTCCTCACCGCACGGTCGCCGGCCGCGCTGGCGGCCGTTGCCGCACGCTATCTCGCGCGCCTGCAGTCGGGTGCCGGCTGGGCCGCACTCGCGGCCGCCGCCGCACGGCGTCGTCAATGGCTCGAGCATCGCGCGGTCATCGCGCCGGCGGATCAGGATGAAGGCCTGGCGGCGCTTGCCGCACTCGCGGAGCCGTCGGAGCGCGGGCTGCCGGCATGCGTCGTGCAGGGGCAGGCCATTGAAGGCGACGCGTCCGTCGCGTTCGTCTACGCGGGCAACGGCTGTCAGTGGGCCGGCATGGGCAAGCGGCTCTATGCCGAGGATGCGGTGTTTCGCGCGGCGCTCGACGAAGTCGATGCGCTGTGGCGCGCGGACGGCAACGCGTCGCTCGTCGAAGCGATGTGCGCGGGTGTCGATGCCGAATGGCTCGCCGCGACCGAGAACGCGCAGCCGCTGCTGTTCGCGATGCAGGTCGGCATCACGCGTGTGCTGACCGCGCGCGGCATCCGCTTCGATGCGGCGGTCGGCCACAGTGTCGGCGAGATCGCGGCGGCCTGGGTGTCGGGCGCGCTCACGCTCGCCGAGGCCGTGCGCGTGATCAGGATTCGCAGCGGGGCCCAGGGCCTGACGCGCGGCACGGGCAGGATGGCGGCGGCCGGCATCGGCGAAGCCGCGGCGCGCGACTGGATCGCGCGTCTCGATCTCGCCGCGGCCATTGAAATCGCGGGTAGCAACAGCCCCGACTCGGTGACGCTCGCAGGGTCGCAAGCCGCGCTCGAAACAATCGGCGCGGCGCTCGCGGACGCCGGCCATTTCTATCAGATGCTCGGCCTCGACTATGCGTTCCACAGCAGCCGCATGGATGTAATCGAGCCGGTCGTGCGCGACGGGCTGGCCGATCTCGCGCCGCGCGATACGCATACGCGATTCGTGTCGACGGTCACCGGCGACACGTTGCCGGGTACCGCGCTCGACGCGGATTACTGGTGGCGCAACATTCGCAAGCCGGTCCGTTTCAGCGATGCAATCGCTCGCCTGGCCGACGATCGCGTGCGCGTGTTCGTCGAGATCGCCCCGCATTCGATCCTGCGCACTTACGTGAAGCAGACGCTTGCCGCACGCGTCGCGCCGGGCGTCGTCGTGCCGACGCTCAAGCGTCAGCACGATAGTGCGGAAATGCTCGCCCATTCGTTCCTGTCGGCGGTCGCGCAGGGGGCGCGCGTCGATCTCGACCGTCTCGTTCCCGATGTCCCGCACGCCGCGCTGCCGACTTATCCGTGGCAGCGCGAGCGTTACTGGCTCGTGCCGAGCGTCGAGGGCTACGGGCTCGTGAATCGTCGCATCGATCATCCGCTGCTCGGCTATCGTCTGCACGAGCATGCGTTCGCCTGGGAGAATCAGCTCGATCCGCAGCGCGTGCCGATGCTCGCCGATCACGTGGTCGACGGCGGCATCGCGTTTCCGGGCGCCGGTTATGTCGAGATGGCACTCGCGGCGGCGCGCACGTTCTTCGGCACACCGGACGTGGCCATCGAGAACGTCGAGATCCGCATGCCGGTCGTGTTCCAGCCGCAGCATGCGAAGCTGTTCCGGTTCGCGATCGACGTGCGCACCGCGTCGTTTACGATCGAGACTCGCGACCGGATGTCGGACGGCCCATGGAACCTGAACGTGACGGGGCGCCTGCTCGAAAGCGGCAATACGCTCGATGCGTACAGCACGCCGGATGCGTCCGTCGTCACCCGTCTGCAGTCGCGTCCGGCGCTGTCCGGCGACGCACTGTATGCGGGCACGACGGCGATCGGCCTGAGCTACGGGCCGGCGTTCCGGTGGGTGCGGTCGCTGCGCGTGTCGGGCGACGACGCGCTTGCCGAGCTCGATGTGCCGCCGGTCCTTGCCGATGCGCGTGCGCGGTCGGACTATCTGCTACATCCCGCGCTGATGGACAGCGGGTTCCATCCGCTGTTCGCGGTGCTGGCGCAGGCCGGCGCCACGCCGAGCGATGCGCAGTCGGCGTTTGTCCCCGTGCAGATCGGTCGTGTCGATTTCCTGAGCGGCGAAGCGATTCGTCGCGTGCTGGCGCGCATTCATCGCCGCAGCCCGCATTCGATCGTCGCGTCGTTCGAATTCATCGATGCAAACGGCAAGATCGTCGCGCGCCTTTCCGCGTGCCGCTTCCGCCGCGTCGATCTCGCCGGTCGCTGTCACGGCGCGCCCGCGCGCTTTGCCTACGTGCTCGAAGCGCGGCCGCTGCCGGCCGGTTACACGGCCGACGCGTTGCCGCCGCCGGGCGTGCTCGTCGAGCGTGCGAACGCGCACGTCGCGGCGTGTGAGGACGTCGAGCGCCGCACGCAGCATCTGACCGAAATGCTGCCGCTGCTCGACGTGCTTGCCGGTCTGTATGCGCTCGATGCGCTGGATGCGCTCGGCGCGTTCGCCCAGCCGGCGCTGCTGACGAAGACGCATCCGCAACAGGTCGCGCGACTGGCGGACATCGTCGTCGAGGACGGGCTGGCGCGCTTCGAAGGCGATCGTCTGGTTCGCGATGACGACGCCTGCGCGGCGATGCCCGCGCGTGACGCGCTGTGGCGCGACGTGCTGGTGGCATCGCCGGCCCATGTCGCCGAACTGACGCTGCTGGCACACGTCGGTGCGGCGCTGCCGCGCGTGCTGCGCGATGCGTCGCCCGAGGGCGTGCTGCTGTCGTCGATCGGGCGCAGTCTGGTCGAACAGTTCTTCGATGCATCGCCGACCTGGGCGCATGCGCGCGCGCTGCTCGCCGCGTGCGTGACGCAGGCCGTCGCGGCGTGGCCGGCCGCACGCCGCTTGCGTGTACTGGAGTTCGGTGCCGCGAGCGGCGACGTGCTGCAACCGCTCGACGTGGACGTGCCGGCCGGTCGCTGCGAATACCTGCTGGCCGGTACGCCGCAGCAGCTCGCCGGGTTCGATGCGCAAGCGCACGCGCACGTGCGGACGCTGGCGTTCGCGACCGACGCGCCGCTGTTCTCGCAATGCCACGATACGACGCCGTTCGACGTCGTGATCGTCAACCGGATGCTGGGCGATCATCCGGATCCGCTCGCCGCGCTGACGGCGATCGCCGAACGGCTCGCGCCCGGCGGGCTCGTCGTCATTGCCAATGCGCGCCGCAGCCGGTTCGCCGACATCGTGTTCGGCACGGCCAGTGGCGCGAACGCCGCCCGCGCGTACGGCGCGCTGGCGCCAGCGGCGATCGAGTCGATGTGCGAACGCGCCGGACTGATCGACGTGGTGCGTGATACCGAACAAGGCCTCGATCTCGAGGGCATGCCGACGTTCTTCGTCGCGCGCAAGCCCGCTGCCCGCGAGCAAGCGGCCGGCGCATCGCGGGACGAGAATCGAGCGCGTCGCATGGCGCAGAGTGACGGCCCGCACTGGCTGATCGTGCAGGACGATGTCGACGCGTTCGGCATCGCCTTGTCGGGCGAGCTCGAGCGGCTGGGTTGCCATGTCGAGTCGGCAGCGGTGCGTGATGCCGCGGCATGGTCGGCGCGTCAGCCGGCCGGGCATCCGGCGCATATCGTGTTCGTGGCGCCGCTTGCATCGCTCGACACCGCCGACGGTGCGGCCATGATGCGCGCGCAGCACGGTGGCGCGCTCGCGCTGGCATCGATCGTGCGCGATCTCGATGCCGCCGGCGCGATGGAGCGCGGGCAACTGTGTGTCGTGACGCGTGGCGGCGCGCCGTTTGCCGCAGGCACGTCGTCACACCCCGAGCTTGGAACGTTGTGGGGTCTCGGCCGTGTGATCGCGAACGAGTATCCGACGCTGCCGTTCCGCTTGATCGACGTCGATCGCGCCGTCGAACAACCGGCGTCGCAGCTTGCGATGGCGCTGCTTGGCGACGATGGCGAGGAAGAAGTGCTGCTGGCGCCGCAGGGCCGCTACGTGCCGCGCATGCTGCCGGCCGCGCAGGCGGCCGAGCGTGACGGCGCGCCGTCACGCGTATCGGGCCGGCCGGGCGCGCGGCTCGCATTCGACATGCCGGGTTCGTTGCGCAACCTCGAATGGTTCGTGATGCCGGCACGCGATCTCGCCGCCGGCGAGGTCGAGGTCGAGCCGATGGCGACGGGGCTCAACTTCCGCGACGTGATGTATGCGATGGGGCTGCTGTCCGACGAAGCCGTCGAGACGGGCTTCGCGGGCGCGACGATCGGCATGGAAATGTCGGGGCGCGTTGCGCGGGTCGGCGCGGACGTCGAAGGGTTTGCACCGGGCGACGCGGTGCTGGGTTTCGCGCCGGCATCGTTCGCGACACGCGTGGTCACGCGCGCAACCGCGATCGCACACAAGCCCGACACGATGTCGTTCGAGGAGGCCGCCACGGTTCCGACGACGTTCTTCACCGCGTACTACGCGTTGTGCGAACTGGCGCGACTGCGACGCGGAGAGCGCGTGCTCGTGCACGGTGGCGCGGGTGGCGTCGGCATCGCGGCGATCCAGATCGCGCGGCATCTCGGCGCGGAAGTCTTCGCCACCGCCGGCAGCGACGAGAAGCGCGAGTTCATTCGCCTGCTCGGCGTCGACCACGTGTTCGATTCGCGCAGCCTCGCGTTCGCCGACGAGATCCGTGCGCGCACGCACGGCGAAGGCGTCGACATCGTGCTCAATTCGCTCGCGGGCGAAGCGATGGTGCGTAGCATCGATACGCTGCGTCCGTTCGGCCGCTTCCTCGAACTCGGCAAGCGCGACTTCTACGAGAATAGCCAGATCGGCCTGCGGCCGTTCCGCAACAACATCAGCTATTTCGGCATCGACGCGGATCAACTGATGGGCGTGCTGCCGTCGCTGACGGCACGACTGTTCGAGGAAGTGATGGACCTCTTCTCCTCGGGCGTGCTGCATCCGTTGCCATACCGCGCATTCCCGGCCGCACGTGCGGAGGAAGCATTCCGCTACATGCAGCAGGCACGCCAGATCGGCAAGGTGCTGGTCACCTATCCGTCAGGCACGCCGGCGCCGACGCGTGGCGTTGCCGTGCCGGCGCAGCGATTCGATCCGCACGCGGCGTACCTGATCGTCGGTGGCACCGGCGGGCTAGGCTTTGCGACCGCGCGCTGGATGATCGAGCGCGGCGCGCGGCACCTGACGCTCGCGAGTCGCGGCGGCGCGCTGGGCGCGGCAATGCAGGCGGAAGCCGATCGCTGGCGGGACATGCTCGGCGCTGACGTGTCGGTCGCGCGATGCGACGTGACCAACGCCACGGCGCTCGATGGCCTCGTCGACAAGATCGAGCGTCGCGGAACGCCGCTCAAGGGCGTGGTGCATTCGGCGATGCAGATCGACGACGGGCTGCTGCGCAACGTCGACGACGCGCGCTTTGCGGCCGTGCTCGAACCGAAGGTGGCGGGCGCATGGAACCTGCATCGCGCGACGCAGCGGTGCACGCTCGATTTCTTCGTCGTGTATTCGTCGGCGACGACCTTTCTCGGCAACCCGGGGCAGGGTGCGTACGTCGCCGCCAACGGCTTCCTCGAGGCGCTGGTCGCGCATCGTCGCGCGGCCGGCCAGCCGGCTATGTTCATGGCGTGGGGCCCCATCGAGGACGTCGGCTTCCTGGCGCGCAACGCCGGCACGCGCGAGGCGTTGCAGTCGCGGATCGGCGGTGCGTCGATCACGTCGGACGAAGCGATGGCCGCGCTCGAACGCGCGCTTGCCCAAGGGACCGCCGGCGAAGCCGTCGTGCGCCTCGACTGGAGTGCCATTTCGCGCGGCATGCCGGCCGCGCACGCTCAGCGTTACACGGCGTTGCAGACGGGTGGGACGGCCGAAACGTCGAGCGACGATCGCGTGTTGCTGGAGCAATTGCGTACGTTGCCGCCGGCCGAGGCGGTCGCGCTCGTCGAGACGGCGCTGCGCGGCCAGATCGCCCGGATTCTTCATATGTCGCCGGAGCGCGTCGATGCAGGCCGGTCGGTCCTCGATCTCGGGATGGACTCGCTGATGGGCATGGAGCTCGGCATGGCCGTCGAGGAGACCTTCGGCGTCAAGCTGTCGATCATGGCGATCGCGGAAGGCGCGACGGTGCATACGCTGGCCAAGCGCATCGTCGATTTGCTCGGTGGGCGCAGCGGCGACGAGAAGACCGCGGCCGTGGACGAACTGGCGCAAGCGCTGGTCGCGCGGCATGCGCTTGGTGATGAAGCACAGGCCCAACTCGAGCGGAGTTCAAATTGAACGAGCCAAGGGACGAAAGCGTGTCAGTTGACACGGTGATTGCTCGAATCGAGCAGCCCCCTGGCTGGCAGACGAGTGAGGGCACGCTTGCGCGGCCGCTCGCGTTGTCGGGACACGGTCTGCATACCGGTCGGCACGTGCAGGTGCGTATCCAGCCGATGACGCCGGCGCGCGGGCGGCGCGGAATCGTGTTTCGAAGGGTGCGCAACGGACGCGAACTCGGTGAACTCGAAGTCGATCCCGCCCTGCGTCGCGCACAGCCGCTTTGCACGATGCTGCGCAATGCCGACGGCGTCGGCGTTCGCACGATCGAGCATCTGCTCGCGTCTCTGCTGGCATGTGAGATCGATCATGCGGTTGTCGAGCTCGATGCGGAGGAGGTGCCGATTCTCGACGGAAGCGCGAAGCCGTGGGTCGACGCGATTCGTGCCTGTGGCCGAATTGCGCTCCACACACCGAAGCGCTTCATTCGTGTGCTGCGGCCTCTCGTGGTCGCAGACGGCATAGGCGATCAGCGACGCGAAATGCGGATCGAGCCGGCGCCGCGTTATGAACTGAGCGTGCGGAACGACTTGCGCGGCTTCGGCGACATGCATTGGGATGGAGCGCTGACGCCGGACACGTTTGCAACTGAAATCGCGCCGTCGCGTTCGTACGGACGCGTGAAATGGGCCGTGCCGGCGATCATCGCCGGTTATTTGCGCGGCACACCGATATTGCGAGGCGCGCGTCCGTCGTGCACCGCTTCCATCGTCGGTAATCGCGTGTTGGGCGGGATGCGACTGCCGGACGAGTTCGTGCGGCATCGCGTGCTCGATCTTGTTGGTGATCTCGCGCTCGCCGGCGCACCGCTGCTCGCGCGTGTCAGTGCACTGCGACCCAGCCACGAAATGAATTTCCGGTTGATCGATGCGTTGCTTGCCGACAGGAATGCCTGGCGGTGGATCGAGTTCGCCGAAGCCTGAATCGGCGCTTTTGATAAGTCAAGCGACACCTTATAACCGATTCGCGACATATACCGAACTAACCCATGGCACTCGGAGAACACCTTCGCCAGCAACTGGCGGCGAAAGCCCTGAAACGGCAACTTGAGCGCGCGACGGAAGCTGTCGCGGCGCCCGGCGTGCCTGGTACGCCGGCGGCACAGGCCGCGTCGGCGCGCAGCCGTTTCGAATCGATGCCGCAGTATCAGCAGGTCAGGATCATGCGCGAGATGGGCGAGAAGCTGCGCGTCGACTCGCCGTTCTTCCGCGTGCACGATGGCGTTGCCGGCGCGACCACCCAGATCGGCGGTCGCGAGTACGTGAACTTCGCGAACTACAACTACCTCGGTCTCGCCGGCGATCCGACCGTATCCGAACGTGCGAAGGCTGCGATTGACCGCTACGGCACGTCGGCGTCCGCGAGCCGCATGGTCGCGGGTGAGCGTCCGGTGCAGCGCGACCTCGAGCGGGCGCTGGCCGCGTTCTACGAGACCGATGATTGCGTCGCGTTCGTGAGCGGCCACGCGACCAATGTGACCGTGATCGGCGCACTGTTCGGCCCCGGTGACCTGATCGTCCACGACGCGCTCGCGCACAACAGCATCGTGCAGGGTGCACAGCTGAGCGGCGCGAAACGGCTGAGCTTCGCGCACAACGACTGGCAGGCGCTCGACGAACTGCTGTCGCGCGTGCGTCGCGAATACCGGCACGTGCTGATCGCGATCGAGGGGCTGTACAGCATGGATGGCGATTTTCCGGACCTGCAGCGTTTCGTCGACGTGAAGACGCGCCACGGTGCGTTCCTTCTGGTCGACGAAGCGCATTCGCTTGGCGTGCTCGGCGCGACGGGCAAGGGCATCCGTGAACATTGCGCGGTCGCGCCCGACCAGGTCGACGTGTGGATGGGCACGATGAGCAAGACGCTGGCCGGTTGCGGCGGCTTCATCGCCGGCTGTCAGCCGCTCGTGGACATGCTGCGCCATCTCGCGCCGGGCTTTCTCTATAGCGTCGGACTCGCGCCGACGCTCGCCGAAGCGTCGCTGGCCGCGCTCGAACGCCTGCAGGCCGAACCGGGGCGGGTTGCGCAACTGCAGGCGCGCGGGCGGCAATTCCTGACCGAGGCACGCGCGGCGGGGCTGAACACCGGCACGAGCGCCGGGTATGCGGTCGTGCCGGTGATCACCGGAAGTTCGCTGAAAGCTGCGCAGTGGGCCAACGCGATGTTCGACGAAGGGATCAACGTGCAGCCGATCTTCTATCCGGCCGTCGAGGAGAAGGCCGCGCGCCTGCGGTTCTTCATCTGCTCGACGCACGAGCCCGGGCAGATCAGCCGGACGGTCGATGTGCTGGCCCGCCTGGCAGGGCGAGCGTCATGATGCCCGCCGCGGCGCTCGCGCCGTCGTTCGACGTCCCGCAAGCCGGTGCATCGACGCCGTTTCGCGCCGCATGCGCGGACGATGCGGCGGCATGCGCACCGCTCGTGTTCGCATCCGGCGTCGGCGAATTCGGTTTCTTCCTCGGTGAGAGCGACGCGCGCTGCATCGCGTTCCTGCAACAGGCGTTCCGGTCGCGTCACGGCCGGTTTTCGTGGCGCAGGCATCGGGTCGCGGTCGGCGCAGACGGCACCGTGCATGCCGTGATGGCCATCCATGACGGGCGTCGGACGCTGTTCGACGACGTTCACGTCGTGTGGGCCCTGGCGCGCTTTTTCGGCGTGCGTCGCACGATCGGCCAGCTGCTGCGCGGGCTGGTGCTCGAAACGGAGATTCCGGCGCCCAGGCGTGGGCAGATCCTCATCGCGCATTGCGCGACGGACGAGCGGCGGCGCGGCACGGGCATCTTCACCGCACTGCTGCGCGACGCGCTCGCGACCGGTGCGTTGCCGGACGACGACAGCCGCGACATCGTGCTCGACGTGCTGACCCGCAACGAGCGCGCCCGCGCACTGTACGAGCGGCTCGGCTTTGTCGCGCTGACGCGGTCGCGTCAGCGCTCGCGACAGCTGCCCGCCGAGCTTGATTCGATACGCATGCGGCTCACGCGTCGCGGCTGACGGCGCAAACGCCTTCGCGGCCTACTTGTGCCGCGGATTGAACGGCCGCTGCTGCACATCCGCCCCTTGCGCGACGATCACCGTGCTTTCCGGCACTTCCTCCCATGCGCCGCGCAGGTCGATGAGCGGCTCCGACACGACCATGAACGCGTCGTCGCCCGCTTCGAGGATGCGCGGATTGTGCGGATAAAGTTCGTGCAGATGCTTGAACGACGTGCTGTGGAACAGCGAGCGCGATTGCCGTTCGCTCGAGTAGCGCACCGCGATGATCCGGTCGCCGTCCGTCGCGCAGATCGTCATGTTGAGCGGCTCGGCGACGCGGTATCGCGCGGCGGTGTCCTCGATCACGCCGACCATGCGTTCGAGCGCCGGCAGCGGCATCTGCTCGAGGCCGTAGGTCAACGCGAGACGGAACATCAGCTCGGAGTCGGTCGACCCTTCGAGCGTAGCAAACAGCGCCGGGTCGATCTTCATCGTCAGGTCGCGGCGCAGCTTGTGGAAATCGCGGATCAGCCCGTTGTGCGCGAACAGCCAGCGGCCGTGGCGGAACGGGTGACAGTTGGTTTCCTGCACGGGCGTATCGGTTGCCGCACGGATGTGCGCGATGAACATCCGCGAGCGGATCGCGCGCGCGGCTTCGCGCAGGTTGCGGTCGTTCCACGCGGGATGCACCGAGCGGTAGCGGAACGGCAGTTCGTCGGGGCGGCCGTACCAGCCGATGCCGAACCCGTCGCCGTTGGTGGTCGTGGCGCCCAGTTCCGAATGCAGGCTCTGGTCGATCAGCGAATGCTTCGCGCGAAACAGTACGGTCTCGAGATGGATCGGATTACCCGTATAGGCGAGCCAGCGGCACATGGAGCGCTCCTTCGCGATGAATCCTCTCGCGCATGGTAGCCGACTTCGCGGCGCCGTTATACGCGGCTGCCGCACGCTCGCCGGTTGGCAGACTGCGCCGGTCGATCGTCGACGAAGGATGCGGCGGGTGCCGCATCCTTCGTGCGCGCGTCAGTCGCCGAGCGCGTCCATCACGCGGGCGGAGTAGACGAGCGCCGCGCCCGCGTTCAGCGCGATCGCGACGCCGAGCGCTTCCGCCACTTCCTCCTTGGTCGCGCCATGCTTCGCGGCTTCCGCCGTGTGCACGGCGATACAGCCGTCGCAGCGCGTGGTGACGGCCACCGCGAGCGCGATCAGTTCGCGCGTCTTTGCGTCGAGATGACCCGTCTTGGCGCCGGCGCCGGACAGCGCCTTGTAGCCGGCCAGCGTATCGGGCGACAGCTTGGCGATGTCGCCGATGCGCGTCGAGAGTTCCTTCCGGTATTCGTTCCAGTTCAGCATGATGCGTCCTTTCGAGAAGAGGTGAGGAGGGCGGCGGGCGCCGCGATCTCGGGCGATGCAGACCTATTCTGATCGTTCGCGCTGAGGGTTTCGATACGCTAGAGTGTCAATTTTTAGCGAGATCGTCTCATGGATGCCCTCAGTCAACTACTATCGCTGGGCCGCAGCCATGTCGAACTCGACGTGCGCTGCCTGCTCGATGGCCCGTTCGCGATGCCGCACGATCCGTTGCCGCCCGGCGAGGCCGCGTTTCACCTCGTGCTGGCCGGAACGTGCCGGATGCGTACCGCGGACGGGCGCACGCTGCAGCTCGCCGACGGCGATTTCGTACTGCTGCCCGCGGGTGGCGCGCACGACCTGCTCGACGCAGGGGCCGGCCGGTTGGGGCCGGTTGCAGCGCTGCGCGATCTGGGGACCGGCGGTGGCACGGTGCTGCCGGTCAAGTCGAATCTCGATCCGGCCGAACCGGGCGGCGCGAGCGTGGACCTGCTGTGTGGACGGTTCGTCTATGCGCGCGGGGCGGGCGAACTGCTGATGCGCACGCTGCCGCATGTACTGCATGTCGGGTTGCGCGAGGCGTCGGGATTCGCGCCGCTGCAGCTGCTGACGAGCGTGCTGCGCGCCGAGGCGTCGAATGGGCAGCCGGGCGCCGGCGCGATCGTGAACGCGCTCGGCCAGGCGCTGCTCGCGTATGCGTTGCGCGCATACGGTCGTGGTGCGCGCGTGCCGTCCGGCTGGCTCGCGCTTGCGGCCGACGCGCGGCTCGGCCCGTCGGTTCAGGCCGTGCTGCAGGCGCCGGAGAAGCCGTGGACGGTCGAGTCTCTCGGCGATGCATCGGCGATGTCGCGCGCGACATATGCACGGCATTTCCGCGAGCGGGCCGGGATGAGTGTCGGCGCGTTCATCGCGCAGATCCGGATGATGCATGCGTGCGCGCTGCTGCAGGACACGCAGCGCGGGCAGGCGGAGATCGGGCAGGCAGTCGGCTATCAGTCGGAGGCCGCGTTCGGCAAGGCGTTTCGCGCGGTGCTCGGCACGACGCCGGGGCGCTGGCGGCGCGCGCAGCGCGACACGTGAGGTTGCCGGCGGAGTCGTTGTGCTCGACGGCGAACCGTTGGCGAAAATCGAAGAGGGGAGAAGTGTCTGCCTGCCGCGGCGCACACCTGCGCGCGAGGCAACAACAATGAAGAAGGGGCTTCCGGTTTCCCGGAAGCCCCTTCTTGACATCTTGGTAGGCCGTGCGTGACTCGAACACGCGACCAACGGATTAAAAGTCCGCTGCTCTACCAACTGAGCTAACGACCCAAAGAGCAAAAGATTGTAGCGGCGGATCGAGGGTCTGTCAACAACCCGTCACCATAATTTATTTGATGCTTTCGATCTTGCCCTGTGCCGTCTGCGCAGCGTTCGATCCAGCGTATTGCGACACGACCTGCTCGAACGTCTTCTTCGCGGCCGCCTTCTGGCCCTGCTCGAGTTGGTTCGTACCGATTGCCACGAGTGCGTCGGCCGCGCGCGGGTGCTGCGGGAACTTGCTGACAATCCCTTGCCACGTTGCAGTCGAACCGCGGTAGTCGCGCAGCGCGTATTGCGCATTGCCGTACCAGTACTGCGCGGTCGGCTGGTACGGGCTCTGCGGATACTTCGCGATGAACGCGCGGAACGAAGCCGCCGCCGCCTTGAAGTTGCCGTTGCGGAACTGCTGTTGCGCCGCGTTGAGCGCATCCGTTTCACCCGGCTGCACGGTGCCTTCCACGCCGTCGATCGTCGCCTGCTGCGGCTCGAACTTCTTGAGCCGCGTGTCGAGATCCTGGTAGTACTCCTTCTGCTGCCGCTCGAGCGTCGTCAGCCGGTTCGTCAGATCTTCGTTCTCGCCGCGCAGCGTCGCGACCTGCTGGTTCAGCTGGTCGATACGGCCGGATTGATCGAGGATCGTACGCTGGGCGGCCGACAACTGGCTGGACAGGTTGTCGCTCTTGCTGCGCAGATCAAGCACGGCGCGGCGCGCCTCGTTGTCGTCGAACATGCCGGCGTGCGCCGGCGCGGCCGACCACGCCGCGCCGACGACGCAGAATGCTGCGGCCATCCGCAGCCAGGATACACGGTGCGTCATACGGCAATTCTTCCGTTACTTACTGTTGGTAGACGAGGTCGGCGCGGCGGTTCTGCGCCCACGATGCTTCGTCGTGACCCGATGCTTGCGGCTTTTCCTTGCCGAGGCTCACGGCTTCCATTTGCGAGTCGTTCACGCCGAGCAGTGCCATCGCGCGGCGGACAGCCTCCGCACGCTTCTGGCCCAGCGCAAGGTTGTACTCGCTCGTGCCGCGTTCGTCGGTGTTGCCCTGGATCAGCACGTGGCGCTGCGGGTGGCTCTTCAGGTACTGAGCGTGCTGCTGCAGCAGCGGCTGGTATTCGTCCTTCACCGAATAGCTGTCGAAGTCGAAGTAGATGCTGCGCTTCGCAAGCGGGCTGTTCGGGTCGTTCAGCGGATCGACGTTCACCTGTGCGACGTTGTCGGCGCTCGGCTGCGTGCTCATCGCGCCCGCGTTAGCCTTGTCGTCGAGCTTGACGCCCGACTTACACGCTGCGAGCGCGCTGATCATCATCACGGCCAGGGCCAGACGAGCTTTGTTCGACATCATGGTTACTCTCCTTGTGGTCATTGCATGAAGGGCCCCCACGACGGCTCACGAACGGAGCCGCCCTGGACGGACAGGATCTGCGGCGGCGCGCTGCCGTCGGAGGGCACTGCTGCCAGCACGTTGCGACCACCCGACTGGGTAGCGTAAAGAAGGTACTGGCCGTTTGCCGCGAAGCTCGGCGATTCGTCGCGATTGGTATTCGTGATGGCGTTCGCCGCGCCGGTTTGCAGATCCTGAACGTACAGCTTGAACCCCCCACCCGTGCGGGAAATGTAGGCGAGCAGCTTGCCGTCCGGGCTGATGCGCGGGCTGGTGTTGTAGCTGCCGGTGAAGGTCACGCGTTGCGCGGCGCCGGCGCTTTCGCCTTGCGCGGGCATCCGGTAGATCTGCGGCGCGCCGCCGCGATCGCTCGTGAAATAGATCCAGCGGCCGTCCGGTGAGTAGAACGGTTCGGTGTCGATCGAGCTGCTCTGCGTGAGCCGGCGCAGACCGCCGCCGTTCGCATTGACCGTATAGATTTGCGTATTGCCCGTCAGCGACAGCGCAACGGCCAGCGTGTTGCTGTCCGGCGACCACGCCGGTGCGCTGTTGTTGCCCTTCTGGTCGGAGACGATGTAGCGGCGGCCCGTCGGCAGGTCATGGATGTAGACGATCGGCTTCTTGCGCTCGAACGACACGTACGCGACCTTCGTGCCGCTCGGCGACCAGGCCGGCGAGATGATCGGCTCGGTGCTCGAGAGCGCGATGCGTGCGTTCTGGCCGTCGGAGTCCGAGATCTGCAACTGGTACCGGTTGCCCGTCTTGATCACGTACGACAGACGCGTGGCGAACACGCCGCGCACGCCGAGCAACTTCTGGTAGATGTAGTCGGCGATCTTGTGGCCAGCCGTGCGCAGCGTGTTGTCGTTCGCCGTCAGCGACAGGCCGCCGAGGCTTTGCTGCTTCACGGTGTCGTACAGGATGAAGTTCACCTTGTACTGGCCGTTGGCTTCACGGTTCACGCTGCCGGCGACGAACGCGTTCGCGCCCTTGGCCTTCCATGCGCCGAGATCGACCGATGCGGTCTCGGGCACGGGCGTGCTGCCCGCGTCGATATTGGTGAATTTGCCGCTGCGCGCGAGGTCGGCGCGGACGATCGACGTGACCTGCTGCGGCAGGTTCGCCTCGTTCACGAAATTCGCGGTGGCGATGGGGAACTGGGTCGACCCGACGCCGGTGATCAGCACGTTCACCTGCGCGTTAGCGGCGCCGCCGGCCGCAATCAGACACGAGGCCACGAGTGCCCTGAAACCTAGTTTCGTCATCAAACTCATGCTTCTTGCTTCCCATGTGACTTGGATCGCTGCGCAACCGCAGAGACAGTAAAAATACCCGATTCGTTCCCGTCCGGCAGCGACGCACGGAGTGTAAGCGCATTTGCGATCACTCCGCCGCCTTGAAGGTAATCGTAATGTCGGACGGGGTACGACCGTTAGAATCGGGCGGCAATGGGACCGACGCCTGAATCGCATTGACCACGGCTTGATCCCACCCCGAATTTCCGCTCGAACGGCGGATCGAAACGCTCAGCACGTCGCCCGACGGCGTGCAGCGGATCGCGACGACCGTCGTCAGGCCCGCGCGCTCGCCGCCCCAGACGATGTTCGGCTTCACACGGCGACGCACCTTGTCGGGATAGCCGGGCGACGCGGCATTGCCGCCGGAGCCCGTCCCGGTACCGCTTTTCGCGAGGCCTTCACCGCCGCCTTCGCCGGCACCGGACATACCTTGCATCTGCGCGAGACGCGCGTTGCGCTCACGGTCGAGCTTCGCCTTCGCCGCCGCATCGGCCTTCGCGCGCGCCGTCGCTTCGGCCTTCGCCTTTGCCTGGGCTTCCGCCTTCGCCTTCGCGGCCGCTTCGGCCTTGGCCTTCGCTGCCTGCTGCGCTTCCAGCTGCGCCTCCTTCTGTTGCTGCAGTTTCTGCTGCTGGAGTTTTTGCTGTTCGAGCTTCTGCTGCTCCACGAGCTGTTGTTGCTTGAGCTTGTCCGCCTGCTTCTGCTTTTCGCGCTCGGCGGCCTTCTGCGCGGCGAAGGCAGCAGCCTGCTGGGCCGCAAGCTGCTCGCGCCGGGCTTCTTCTTGCTGGGTCTTCAGTTGCTGCGCGCGGCGCTGCTGCTCGAGCAGCGCTTCGCGCGCGGCCGCTTCCTGTTGCCGTTTCTTCTGCTGCAGCGCGATGTCCGCCTGCTCGTCCCGGACCGGGGGAGGGGGCGGTGCGAGCTTCGCGGGCGGCGTGGGTGCGACGACGGGCCGCGGCGCGGGCACGTCGGGCACCTCGGTCCACAGTTCGGCTTCGGCGCCTGCCGGCGTGCTGTTCTGCCACTGCACGCCGTGATAGAGGAACAACGCCAGCAGCACGTGCATCAGCGCGGCGAGCGCGAACGCGCGCCAGGTGCCGCGCTCGCGAGGGGGCTGAGACGGATAGGCGTTGCCGCGCGTGGATTGCTGCCGGTTCATTGCGATTTGACGAGGAGGCCGACGCGCTTGACGCCGCGCGCCTTCAGGTCCGACATCACGGTCATGACGGCATCGTACTGCACGGTCTTGTCGGCCGCGATCACGACGGGCTGGTCGGGATGGTCGGCCTGCCGGGCCGCGATGAAGCTGTCGAGCTCGGCCTTCGTCATCGTGTCTTCCTGGGTCGCGCCCGAGTCGCCCTTGTACTTGACGCTCATCGTGCGGTCGGCCTTGATGTTGACGACGACGGGTGGCGTCTGTTCCTGGGGCGCGGCATTGCCGACGGTCGGCAGATTGATGATCGACGGGGCGACGAGCGGTGCCGTGACCATGAAGATCACGAGCAGCACCAGCATCACGTCGATGTACGGCACGACGTTGATGTCGGCCATCGCGCGGCGCGAGCGGCCGCCGCGCATGCTGGATCGAATGGGACTTCCTGCCATGGCGCGCTCCTTACTGGGCCTGACGCTGCAGGATGTTCGAGAACTCTTCGATGAAGGTCTCGAAACGGATCGCGAGGCGGTCGATGTCGTGCGCGTAGCGGTTGTACGCGACAACCGCCGGAATCGCGGCGAACAGGCCGATCGCGGTGGCGACGAGCGCCTCGGCGATGCCCGGTGCGACGTTCGCGAGCGTCGCCTGCTGCACGTTCGCCAGGCCGCGGAACGAGTTCATGATCCCCCAGACGGTGCCGAACAGACCGATGTACGGACTGACCGAGCCGACCGACGCGAGGAACGCGAGGTTTGCTTCGAGCACGTCCATTTCGCGCTGGAACGACGCGCGCATCGCACGGCGCGCGCCGTCGAGCACCAGGCCCGGGTCGCTGATGCGCTTTTCCTTCCCCTTCAGGAACTCACGCATCCCCGATTCGAAAATCCGCTCCAGCGCGCCGATCGTGTGACGGTTGTTGGCCGCGCTTTGATACAGCGCCTGCAGGTCGCCGCCCGACCAGAAATCCCTTTCGAAGCGTTCGGTCTGCGCGCGTGCGCGGCGGATCGCGAACCACTTGCGGAAGATGAAGGTCCACGACATCAGCGACAGCAGCAGCAGCAGCCCCATCACGGCCTGGGCCAGCACGCTCGCGTTGAGGACGAGGGAAATGATCGACAGGTCTTGAGAAGTGTTCATAGAGGTTTGAGTAACGTCCCTTCGGGGGTGTCCGGCGAGGGCGCACGGTATGCGTGTGGCGCGGCGCGCCGGCTTGGCCTGGCGCCGAACCTTGCTTAGTATCGATTCAGGAGGGCAAGTTCATAGGCTTTGTCTAAACGGTGCTCATCCGAGCTTCGTTGACAATACAGTGTGCCCGACGTCGATGACGGGCCCGCGTTGCAGCGCGTCGAGCACGGCCGGCGGGATGGCCGCAGGCCGGATGCCGGTTCGGTCGACGCAGCCGAGGCGGATGTGCCCGGCCACGAGCAGCGTGTCTCCGCACCAGGCTTCCTGCGTGAATTCCACCGATGCGCGGCCGATGCGCCCGGGCCGGCTCGTGATCGTCAGCGCGTCGTCGAGTCGCGCCGGCGCCCGGTAGTCGAGCGATGTGCTGCGAACGATGAAGATCGCGCCGGTATCGTCGGCGAGCTGACGCTGGTCGATGCCGCATGCGCGCAGCCACTCGGTGCGAGCACGTTCGAAGAACTTCAGGTAGTTGGCATAGAAGACGATGCCGCCTGCGTCGGTGTCCTCGTAGTACACGCGTACCGGCCAAGTGAAGCCGGAGTGCGCGTCCGGGGAGCGGGTAGGCTGAGTCATGGCGCGCATTTTACCGGAAGGCCGAGGCCGGATTCGTAACCGATTCGTAACGGAATGTAGTATGCCGTAGCACACTGCGGGCCCTCCCCGAGAGGGCGGGCCCGCGCGACTTCAGCCGCGGTGGACGGTCGGGCCGCCGGGCGCTTGCGCGACCGGCATCAGCTCGATCGTGTTGACGTTGACGTGCGCCGGGCGCGTCGCGATCCAGTAGATCGTGTCGGCGATGTCCTCGGGCATGAGCGGCTGGACATTGTTGTAGACGCTCGCCGCTTTTGCGTCGTCGCCGCGATAGCGGATGTTCGAGAACTCGGTGCCGCCGCACAGGCCCGGCTCGATGTCGGTGACGCGCAGCGGCGTGCCGAGCAGGTCGGCGCGCAGGTTCAGGCTGAATTGTCTGACGAAAGCCTTGGTCGCGCCGTAGACGTTGCCGCCCGCATAAGGGTACGAACCCGCGACCGAGCCGATATTGAAGATGTGACCGCGGCCGCGCTCGATCATGCCGGGCAGCAGCGTGTGCGTAACGGTGACGAGGCCCGTGCAGTTCGTGTCGATCATCGTGTGCCATTCGTCGAGGCTGGCCTTTTGGGCCGGCTCGACGCCGAGCGCGAGGCCGGCGTTGTTGACGAGGACGTCGAGTGCCGCGAATTCGGCGGGAAGGGCGGCCGGCACGGCCTCGACGGCCGCGCGATCGCGTACGTCGAGCTCGAGCGGCAGCAGGGAATCGCCGAGTTCGGCGGCGAGCGCATCGAGACGATCCTTGCGGCGCGCGGTCGCGACGACGCGGTGGCCTCCCTTGACGAAGGCACGGGCGATGGCGGCGCCGAAGCCGGCGGACGCGCCTGTGACGAACACGATCATTGCTGCTCCTGGTCGATGACAAAATAGCGGGTGGTATCCCGCAAGCCTACTGAGATTGCCGCACCGCGGCAAGGCGGCAAAGCGTTCCGGCACGGGCGCGTAGAGTCTGGCCCCAATTGCTTCGGGCGTACCGCCGTGCGGTTGCCTATTCATGACGCATCCAATACACTAACGCGCTCATCACCCCTGCGTGACTGGCGATAGAACCCTTCGGGTTCAAGGTGGAGCATCCCACCGTGAAGCGCGGGGCGCCGTTTTTGCCGTTCGCCTGGGCAGCCGTTGTGCGCCGTCGCGTGCATCGCCGGTGGCTGTCCTGCCTCGCGTCATACGGATTCTTCCGCCACGTCGAGCTGGTTCCGCCAGCAGCGCAATGTACTCGGCCACTCCGGTCAACCTGTACACACTTAACGGAAACCGTATGTTTGACAGAGCCCAAAGCACCATCGCGAACGTCGATCCCGAAATCTTTGCAGCGATCGAGCAGGAAAACCGCCGCCAGGAAGAGCACATCGAGCTGATCGCGTCGGAAAACTACACGAGCCCGGCCGTGATGGCCGCACAGGGCTCGCAGCTCACGAACAAGTACGCGGAAGGGTATCCGGGCAAGCGCTACTACGGCGGCTGTGAATACGTCGACGTGGTCGAGCAGCTGGCGATCGACCGTGTGAAGCAGCTGTTCGGCGCGGAAGCCGCGAACGTGCAGCCGAACTCGGGTTCGCAGGCGAACCAGGGCGTGTTCTTCGCGATGCTTAAGCCGGGCGACACGATCATGGGTATGAGCCTCGCGCACGGCGGCCACCTGACGCACGGCTCGCCGGTGAACATGTCGGGCAAGTGGTTCAACGTCGTGAGCTACGGCCTGAACGAAAACGAAGACATCGA
>NZ_LOWY01000036.1:0-19665 GCF_001524185.1 Burkholderia sp. FL-7-2-10-S1-D7
GCGGAAGCGGAGCAGGTCGGCAACCTGATCGCCGACGTGCTCGAGAACCCGGAAGACGCAGCGACGATCGAGCGCGTTCGTGGCCTGGTCGCGGAGCTGACCAAGCGTTTCCCGGTCTACGGCTAAGACGTGGCAATCGGGTTCGACCGCCAACGCGGTTGAACCTCGTTCGCTGCGACGCGACGTAAAACGATCCGGCTCGCAAACCGCGAGCCGGATTGTTGCGCTGTGCGCGAATCGGTGCCGCGTCACACGGTCGGATCGACATTCGCCTCGAGTTCGCGAATGCGCGCGTCATTGCGCGTGTCCTTGAGCATCGGCGGCCCGGCGAAGGTCGTGCGCACACCGAAGCCGTACCAGATGACCATCAGGACTGCCACGAATGCGACGAGCACGTAGAGCACCTTCTCGTTCGGCGGCTGGATGCCGACGTACGCGAGCACGCACGCGCCCACCAGCGCGAGCAGCGCGCACGGCTTCGACCAGATGCCCAGCTGGAACGGGCCCTTTTCGGTCCAGGTGCGCCCTTCGGCAAGCATCCCCGAGCCGATCGGCATCGCATACGAGATGAACAGGAACACGGCACTGCCCGCGCTCAACACCGAGAACGCGTCGCCGTAAAGCGTGACGACGATTGCAAGCACCGCGCACGTCCAGATCGCGGGCCCGGGCGTCCGATGATTGTGATTCACACTGCGCAGCAGCTTCGACGCCGGCAGCCCGCCGTCGCGCGCGAATGCGTACATCATGCGCGACGTCGACATGATCGCGGCGAGCCCGCACACGTAGTTGATGAAGAACATCGCGAGCTCGAGGCACACGCGCAGCGTCTTCGGAATCGGCGCGAGGATGGCTTCGAAGAAGCCGGTGCCCTGTTTCATCGCGGCGGTCAGGTCCGGCATGACCAGCACGAACGCGCACACCATCACGTAGCCGAACGCCGCGGACCAGAACACCGAGCCGATGATGCCGCGCGGCACGTTCTTCGCCGCGTCGTGCGTTTCTTCCGACGTGTGCGCGGATGCGTCGAAGCCCGTGATCGTGTAGGTCACCAGCAGCAGGCCGGACAGGAACGCGAGCGGCGTGCTCTGTTTCGGCCAGGCGCTGCCGTCGACGTGCGTGTAATTGGTGAAGGTGACGAGCCGATGCAGGTCGAACGCGACCGGTGAGTAGACCAGGAGCGACACGACCAGCGCGATCGTCACGACGAAGATCAGGTAGCCGGACAGGTCGGTGATCTTGCTCGCGATCCTGATGCCGCGTGCGTTCAGGATCGCCTGCGAAAGGGTGATGATCGCGATGAACGCGGTCTGATGCCACCATGTCAGGCTGTCCGGACTGACGCCGAACATCGGTGCGATCAGCGTCTTGAAGAACGGATCGTAGGTGCCGAAGTTGATCGCCGCGATCACGAAGATCAGGCCGATCAAGTTGAGCCATGCGGTCATCCACCCCCATTTCTTCCCGCCGAGGATGGCGCCCCAGTGATAGAGGCCGCCGGCGGTCGGAAACGCGGACGCGATCTGCGACATCGATACCGCCACGATCAGCGCGAACAGCGAGCCGAGCGGCCAGCCGAGGCCGATCGATGCGCCGCCGGCCGCGGAAAACGCCAGCTGAAACGCCGTGATGCCGCCCGACAGAATGCAGATCACCGAAAACGACACGGCGAAGTTCGAGAAGCCGTTCATGCGTCTCGACAGCTCCTGCGCGTATCCCATCTTGTGGAGAAGGCTTACGTCACTGTCGGTGCCCAAGTCAGGCTGGATTTTCGCGTCCATGTTCGCTCCGTCACGAATGTCCTGCATGGCAGGACCGTCATCGCTGCCCGGGCCCGGCACCGCGGCCCGCCCCTGGAATTCGTCGGCGGCACGCGACGTCCTGGGTGAATGACGAGTCGCTTTCCGGTCCGATGCGGGAACGGTATGAAGCCAAATCTCGCGGCGCTATCGGATTTCGGCAATGCACCCGAAACTCCGGGCGGATGCACGTTTCGGGGGCATCGCATGCCGGATTGAAGTTTTGTAAGAAATCCGTACGGATCGCGGATGATCCGAGCTGGTCGAACTTCGAAAACCGGGGGAAAGTGCCCGCTGGAGTGACATCAACCCGCGTGGCGAAGCGGGTTGACGGACGAGACGACTTCAGGAGACGGGCAGATGGATGCGGGACGGCGCAGTATCGAATTCATCCCGGTCACCGATTGGTACGGGACGCCCTCGCGACTCTCCACCATCCTGTTCAGCGTGACCGTTCGGGTGACGGTGCTCGTGCCCGCGCGATCGCGCACCGTGCCGTCGGCTTCGTGCGCGAGCCCGGGCGATGCTCGGTTACATGCGGGTTGCGCTCAGGCCGTTTCGGTCCGACGCGCCGTCAGGCGATTCCACAGCATCCCGGCGCGGCTTCCGCTTCGGCAATACGCGAGCACCGGCTTCGGCAGTGCATCGACCAGCGCGCCGAACGCATCGACTTCCGCGTCGCCGATCCGGTTGCGTTCGACCGGCAGATAGCGCGCGTCGAGGCCGAGTTCGCGCGCGGCGGCGGCGATTTCGTCGAATGCCGGCTGATCGGCGCTTTCGCCGTCCGGCCGGTTGCAGATCACCGCGCGAAAGCCTGCGTTGCGAATCGCCTTCAGGTCCGCTGGCGTGATCTGTCGCGATGCGGTGAAACCGGTCGCCGCCGCGGCACGGCATTGCTCGAGCGCGCGCGCGAAACACGCAATCGCGAAATCGACGTCGTGCTCCGTCGTGAAGCGGCCGAAGCTGATGCGCACCGTGCGGCCCGCGGCTTCGGCGTCGAGGCCGATCGCGGTCAACACGTGGGACGGCGCGCCGCTGGTCGAGTTGCACGCGGAGGTCGACGACACGGCGAGCGAATCGCCGAGCATGAACGGGAAGAAGCCCGGCACGTTGACCGTGAGGCTCAACGTGTGCGGGATGCGGCGTGCCGCCGCCGCGTTGTGCGTGATGCCGCCGAGCGCGAACAGCGCGTCCTTCAGGCGTGCGCTCAGCGCCGCGATTCGCACGGCTTCGCGCTCGAGTTTTTCCGCGGCGAGTTCGCAGGCGGTGCCCATGCCGACGATCTGGTGCGTCGCGAGCGTACCCGAGCGCAGGCCGCGCTCGTGTCCGCCGCCGTGGATCTGCGGCGCGATAAGGTCGGCGATCTCGCGTCGGACGAACAGCGCGCCGATGCCCTTGGGGCCATACACCTTGTGCGCGGACATCGACAGCAGATCGATGCCGAGCGCGCGCACGTCGATCGGCGTCTTGCCGAGCGCCTGCGCGGCGTCGACGTGCAGCAGCGCGCCGGCCGCATGCACGATGCGCGAGATCGCGCCGATGTCGGTCAGCGTGCCGAGTTCGTTGTTGACGAGCATCAGCGACACCAGGCCCGTGTCGGGGCCGATCGCCGCGGCCACGGCGTCGACGGTGATTTCGCCGTCGGCGGTGGGCGACAGGTAGGTCGTGGTCATGCCGCGCTTCGACAGGTTCGCCATCGTGTCGAGGATGGCCTTGTGTTCGATGCGGCTCGTGATCAGGTGGCGCTTGTCGGTCGCGGTCTCCGCATAGCCTTTCAGCGCGAGGTTGTTCGATTCGGTGGCGCCCGACGTCCAGACGATCTCGTCGGCATCCGCGCCGATCAGCGCGGCGACCTGCGCGCGTGCGTGCTCGACCTTCTCCTTCGCCAGCCGGCCGGCGGCATGCGAACTCGACGCGGGATTGCCGAAGATGCCGTCGGCGCCCAGGCAGGCCGTCATCGCTTCGATCACGCGGGGATCCGCGGGGGTGGTGGCCGCGTAGTCGAGGTAGTGCAGCGGGGTGGTATCGCTCATGTCCTTCTCTGGTTCATTCTTTTCGTAACGGGAGAAATGATACGAGGAGGAGCGGGGAAAAAGGATCCAAAATTCGTTGGCTGTTCGCTGATGCGTGGAAAAATATTCCATCGACGTCGATTTAATTGGAATCGTATCCTGTTGTCTCCTGGTGGCACCCGGCAACGATCCGCCGATGTCCATGAGGGATTCCCCCTGTGACACACGCATTCGCGCCGTTTCGTCCGTGCCGCCGCGCGTTCCGCGCTGCCGGCTGACGCCTCCCGCGCCGATCCGCCGATTATTTGCGTTTCGCGAATGGCGCGTTCGCCGGATGTTCCATACCCGATTTGCGTGCGCGCACCTATCGTTCGGGCGTCGGCTGATTGAATTCGACGCCTGCAACCGGAAAGGCGGCCGCCACTTCCTCGCGACTCACGTCGCATCGCACACACAAGACAACGGACCTGGCTCATGCACGGACGCCCCGGCGCGTGCAGGCGGACCGGTCCACGGAGACGGACATGAAAGCAAACGAGTGGGATACCTCCTATGAGTGGAAGGCGGTGACGCTGCTGGCGCTCGGTTTCGGGCTGGTCGGCCTCGACCGCTGGCTCATCGCGCCGCTGTTCCCTTCGATCATGAAGGACCTGCACCTGACCGCGCAGGACGTCGGCAACTGCATCGGCGTGCTCGGCCTGTCGTGGGGCATCTTCGCGGCGCTGATGGGCGGCATTTCCGACAAGGTCGGCCGCCGCAAGGTCCTGATCCCGGCGATCATCGCGTTCTCGCTGCTGTCGGGCTTCTCGGGGCTCGCGGGCGGGCTGCTCGGCCTGATCGCGATTCGCGGGCTGATGGGCGTCGCCGAAGGCTCGTTCTGCCCGACCAGCTTCGCGGCCACCGCCGACGCGTCGCATCCGCGGCGGCGCGGCCTGAACCTCGGGCTGCAGCAAAGCGGCTTCGCGTTGTTCGGGCTCGCGCTGTCGCCGATCATCGCGACGCAGCTGCTCAACGTCGTGTCGTGGCGCTGGGTGTTCGCGCTCGTGGCGATTCCCGGGCTGATCCTCGGCGCGATCATGTTCTTCGTGATCCGCGAACCGAAGCGCGCGAGGGAGGTGGCGTCGGAACACGCTCCGGCGTCGCTCGGCCATGTGCTGAAGAGCCGCAACATCCTCGTCGCGATGGGCGCGCTGTGCTGTGCGATGACCGGCGTGTTCGTGCTCGGCGCGCTGCTGCCGCTGTACCTGACGGATTACCTTGGGCTCGGCACGCAGAAGATGGGCCTCGTGGTGTCGGCGATCGGCTTCGGCGGCTTTCTCGGGCAGTTCGGGCTGCCGGGCCTGTCCGACCTCGTGGGCCGTCGCCTCGCGAGCATCGTCGGTTTCGCCGGCACGGCGGTGATGCTCTACGTGTTCCGCGGGCTGGGTCCGCAGCCGCTCGTGCTGTTCGCGGTGCTGTTCGTCGCATCGTTCTTCACGCTCGGGCTGGTGTCGCTGCTGTCGGGCCCCGTGGCGACCGAAGCCGCGCCCGTCGGCCTCGTTTCGACGTCGATCGGCGTGGTGGTCGGTTGCGGCGAGATCTTCGGCGGCGGCATCGCACCGGCGCTGGGCGGCTACGTTGCCGCACACTTCGGGATCCAGAACATCCTGTGGCTGCCGATGGGGGCAGTGCTGCTCGGCATCGTGGTCAGCTTGCTGCTGCGGGAAACCGCGCCGGCCGTGCTGCAGCGTCGCGTGGGCCTGCAGCCGGAGCTGTCGGCAGGCAAGCAGCCGTAACGTACCCTCGGTCATGCTCGTGCCAGGCAGTCGGCGGGATTGACACCCGCCTGGTGACAGTGTGACGCGTTCGGCATTCCCCAACCGGCCGGCAGGTGCGGTTAGACTGCCAGTTTCGCTTTCGGAAAGGGCGCGGTATGGACCGGTTTCTGAGCATCGAGGCATTCGTCAGGGTTGCGGAGGCGAGCAGTTTTGCGGAAGCGGCGCGACAGCTTGGGGTCACCAGTTCGGTCGTGACGAACCGGATCCAGCAGCTGGAGAAGTTCGTCAACGCGCCGCTGTTCCATCGCAGCACGCGCCACGTGCGCCTGTCCGAAGTCGGCGAGACCTTCTACCGTGAATGCGCCGAGGTGGTCGGGCGCGTCAACGAGCTGACCGACCAGATGCGCGAACTGCGCGCGACGCCGACCGGGCGGCTGCGTATCCAGATGCTGCCCGGTTTCGCGCTCGATCACTTCGGCGTGCCGCTCGCCGAATTCAATCGCCGCTACCCGGGCATTCAGCTCGACATCATCGTCAATGACCGTGTCGTGGACCCTGTCGAAGAAGGGTTCGACATCGCGTTCCAGATCTTCCCGCCGATATCCGAGTCGCTGATCGAGCGGCGCCTGTTCGTGGTGCGACGCCTTTTCTGCGCGTCGCCGGCCTACCTCGAAGCGCATGGTGCGCCACAACATCCACGCGAATTGCTGCAGCACACCACGGCGCTGTATTCCGGCTATCCGTCGCGCAACCGCTGGACCCTGACGCGCGGCGACGAGGTCGTCGAAATGGAGTTGCCCGGCATGATCCGCTCGAACTCCGTGCACCTGCTGCGCGAGTATGCGCTGACGGGCGGCGGTGTCGTCTGCCTGCCCACGCTGGTTGCGAGCGACGCGCTCGTCGCGGGCCGGCTGGTGCCCATCCTCACCGATTTCCAGATCGCGCCGCTGAGCTTTGCCGCCGTTTATCCCGCAACGCAGCGACAGGCGTTGAAGGTGAAGGCACTGGTCGAATTCCTCGTCGAATACATCGGCGACGAATCGCCGTGGGACCTTCCACTGCTGGAGCGCGGCTGGGTTCGCTGAACGAAGCGATTATTCGCGAATCGCAAATGCCGTAGTCGCGCTCCGTTGCCTTGTTGAGGGGCGCCCTTGCCCCTAGAGTGGAATCCAACAAGCGGTTCAACTCAGGAGACAGCAATGACCGACGCGGCATTCCACACCGTCTTTGGCTCGCTCGACAGCCATACCAAGGGCGAGATCGAAATCACCAGCGGCAGCGCAAAACACTACGCCTTCTCGAACGTATTCGACATCGCATCGAAGTCGGCGCCCTACGAAAAGGTCGTCGCCGGCAAGAACCTCGAATACGTGATCGAAGTGCTGCGGACCGACGGCCAGTCGCCATGGTTCGCGTGTGCGCACGACGAGTTCGCGATCCAGATGGATGGCGAAGTCCGCATCGAATTCATCAAGCTCGACAACCCGCCGACCACCGGCCGCGGCACCGTGAGCGCCGGCGCACAGCCGGCGGGCCGCGAGATGGGCTACGTCGTCCTGCGCAAGGGGCATCAGGCACTGCTGCCGGCCGGCTGCGCGTATCGCTTCGCCGCCGGCAAGCCGGGCGTCGCGCTCGTGCAGACCATGCTCGGCGAGCTGTCCGTCGAGAAGTGGGCCGACATCTGCCTGCGCTGATCCATCCGACTGCCCCGTTCAAACATTCCAGGAGACACGTTATGGCCACCCTCGAGACCCTCGATCTTTCCGCCGGCTTTGCCGCCGATCTGGTGCAGGCCACGGAAGCCGATGCCGTCACCGGTTACCGCCGCTTCCAGCTTGGCGAGTTCGCGTTCCAGCGCGACGAATACTTCGTGAAAATCAGCTGGCCGGCGAAAGGCCGCACGCGTACGCATGCGATGCCCGCGGACGCATTCCTGCGCGCGATGATGCGTGACGTCGCATGGGGCTTCTTCTACGGCTGGGTGAACTTCGATCACGTGTTCGGCACGCGCAATCACTACGGCAAGGTCGACGTCTATGCGGGCACCTTCAACGGGATCCTGAAGGAAGCCGGCGTCGACTACACCGAGACGTTCGAAACACCGACGATCATGGCGACCTTCAAGGCCATGCTGCACGACTGGACCAACGAAGGCTTCGATCCGTTCGCCGCACCCGAGGAAACCGGCACGGCATTCGGCCGCAAGCACGGCGAGAACGGCGCGGCGATCGAACGCACGCGCATCGCGACGCGCCGCATGCCGGGCCTCGAAGGCGACTCGCCGCTGCGCGACGATCTGCCGGTCAACCGCGCGTTCCTCGACGTCAGCCAGGACGAGCCTGAAGTGCACGTGAAGCCGGGCTTCGAAGGCGAACTGCACGCGTTCAACCTGTTCAAGTACCTGTCGCGCTCGGACGTGACGTGGAATCCGTCGGTCACGTCCGTGTGCGGGCGCAGCCTGTTCTGCCCGACCACCGAGGAATTCATCCTGCCGGTGTTCCACGGCAACGACCGCGTTGAATGGTTTCTTCAGCTGTCCGACGAAATCGTATGGGACATCGGCGACAAGAACACCGGCGCGCCGCGCGCGCGCATCACGATGCGGGCCGGCGACATCTGCGCGATGCCCGCCGACATCCGCCACCAGGGCTATTCGACGAAGCGCTCGATGCTGCTGGTCTGGGAAAACGCGACACCGAACCTGCCGCAGCGATACGAGAGCGGCGAGCTGGCGCCGTATCCGATCGAGTTTTAAGCCGCACTTCAGCAAAAAATCGAGGACGATTCATGCAAAACCAACTTTTCATCGACGGGCGCTTCGTTGACGCCGTCGAGCGCGGCACGATCGACGTGCTCAATCCGCACGACGGCTCGCTGATCACGAAGATCGCCGCCGCCACCGCGGTGGACGTGGACCTGGCGGTCGAAGCCGCGACCCGCGCGTTCCCGGCGTGGTCGGCCATGGCGGCGGCCGATCGCGGCCGGTTGCTGCTGCGCCTCGCCGACGCGATCGAAGCCAACGCCGAGGAACTCGCGCAACTGGAATCGCTGGACACCGGCCACCCGATCCGCGATTCGCGCGCGCTCGACGTACCGCGCACGGCAGCCTGCTTCCGCTACTTCGGCGGCATGGCCGACAAGCTGCAGGGCTCGGTGATTCCCGTCGAAACCGGCTTCCTGAACTATGTGCAGCGCGCGCCGATCGGCGTCGTCGGCCAGATCGTGCCGTGGAATTTCCCGCTGATGTTCACGAGCTGGAAGATGGGGCCGGCGCTGGCGGCAGGCAACACCGTCGTGCTCAAGCCGTCGGAGATCACGCCGCTGTCGACGCTGCGCATCGTCGAACTGATGGCCGAGGTCGGGTTCCCGGCAGGTGTCGTCAATATCGTCCCCGGCTACGGTCATACGGCAGGCCAGCGGCTCGCCGAGCACCCCGGGGTCGGCAAGATCGCGTTCACCGGTTCGACGGCAACGGGCCGCCGGATCGTCGACGCCTCGCAGGGCAACCTGAAGCGCGTGCAGCTGGAACTGGGCGGCAAGGGCGCGAACATCGTCTTCGACGATGCGAACCTCGACGCCGCCATCAACGGCGCCGCGTGGGCGATCTTCCACAACCAGGGGCAGGCGTGCATCGCGGGTTCGCGTCTCGTGCTGCATGAACGCATCGCCGACGAATTCCTCGAGCGCTTCGTGTCGCTGGCTTCGTCGATCCGCGTCGGCAACCCGCTGGACCCGGACACCGAGATGGGCCCGCTGACGTCGAAGCAGCACCTCGACCGCGTGCTGTCGTTCGTCGACGTCGCGCGCGAGCAGGGCGGCCGCGTGCTCGCGGGCGGCAGTGCGCCGCAGGATGCCGCACTCGCCAACGGCTACTACGTGCGCCCGACGGTCATCGAAGCGAAGCATGCCACCGATCGCGTCGCGCAGGAGGAAGTGTTCGGCCCGTTCGTCACCGTGCTGCGCTTCGGCAGCGACGAGGAAGCGCTGTCGATCGCCAACGCGACCGAATACGGGCTCGGCAGCGGCCTGTGGACCAACGATCTTTCCCGCGCACACAAGCTGGCGTCGCAGATCCACGCGGGTATGTGCTGGATCAACTGCTACAAGCGCGTCAATCCGGGCAGCCCGTTCGGCGGTGTCGGCAAGTCGGGCTACGGCCGCGAGATGGGCTTCGAGGCAATGCACGACTACACGGAAGCGCGTTCGGTGTGGGTCAACGTCGACGGCAAGGTGCCGCCGCACTTCAAGCGTTGAGGCCGGGATGGAGCGCTTCGTCTATCAGGGAACGCCGTCCCGCGTCGTGTTCGAATGGGGCGCGCTCGAACGGTTGCCGGACGAGTTGTCCGCGCTCGGCGCGCACCGGGCGCTGATTCTGTCGACGCCGGAACAGCAGCCGCTCGCCGAGCGGGTCAGGGGCGTGCTCGGCGAGCGCGCGGCCGGCGTATGCGCGCAGGCCGTGATGCACGTGCCGGTCGAAGTCGCGCGTGCCGCACGCGAGATGGCCGCCGAACTGGGCGCGGAATGCTGTATCGCGATTGGCGGCGGCTCGACGATCGGGCTCGGCAAGGCGATCGCGCTCGAGTCGTCGCTGCCGATCCTCGCCGTGCCGACGACTTACGCGGGCTCGGAGATGACGCCGATCTTCGGGCTCACGGAAGGCCGGCTGAAGCGCACCGGGCGCGATCCGCGCGTGCTGCCGCGTACCGTGCTCTACGACCCGTCCCTGACGCTGTCGCTGCCGCCGGGGATTTCGGCGGCGTCGGGCGTCAATGCGATGGCGCACGCGGTCGAAGCGCTCTACGCGGAAGATGCGAACCCGGTGATCAGCCTGATGGCCGAGGAGTCGATTCGCGCGCTCGGCGAGGCACTGCCCGCGATCGTCCGCGCGCCCGACGACCGCGAGATGCGCAGCCGCGCGTTGTATGGCGCATGGCTCGCCGGCACGTGTCTCGGCGCGGTCGGCATGGCGTTGCACCACAAGCTGTGTCATACGCTCGGCGGCACCTTCAACCTGCCGCATGCGCAGACGCACGCCGCGATGTTGCCGCATACCGCCCACTACAACCATGCCGCGGCGCCCGACGCGCTGCGCCGTGTCGCGCGGGCGCTGGGCGGCACCGACGCGGCCGACGCCGGCCCGCTGTTGTTCCGGTTGAATCGGCAACTGGGCCTGTCGGCGGCGCTTGCCGACATCGGGATGCCGGAAGCCGGCCTCGACGAAGCCGCCGACCTCGCCTGCCGGAATCCGTATGCGAACCCGCGGCCGATCGAACGTGCGCCGATTCGCGAATTGCTTCAGCATGCGTGGGAAGGGCGCGAGCCGCATTGAGCGGCCGGCTGCATCACAGGAGACGAACGTGACGAATGAGCATCATGATGACGGCGACATGCGGCTGACCGAGCAGGTCGTCGCCAGCTTCGACGGTACGTCGAACCCGCGCTTGCGCATGCTGATGCAGAGCCTCGTGCGGCATCTGCATGCGTTCGTGCGCGAGACGGAGCTGACCGAGGCCGAGTGGATGGCCGCGATTCGCTTCCTGACCGAAACCGGGAAGATGTGCGACGACGTCGTGCGCCAGGAATTCATCCTGCTGTCGGACACGCTGGGCGTGTCGATGCTCGTCGATGCGATCAATCATCGCTTCGCCACCGGCGCGACGGAGACGACCGTATTCGGCCCGTTCTACATCGAAGGGATGCCCGAGCGCGCGTATGGCGAGAACATGGCGTTCACGCCCGGCACACCCGTCGTCGTGCATGGCTGCGTGCGCAACACCGACGGTGCGCCGGTGCGCGACGCCGTGCTCGACGTGTGGCAGACCGCGGAGAACGGCATGTATTCCGGGCAGGACAAGGCGCAGCCGCACGGCAATCTGCGCGGCCGCTACCGGACCGATGCCGAAGGCCGTTATGCGATCACGACGATTCTGCCGGTCAGCTACCCGATTCCGACCGACGGCCCCGTCGGGAAGATGCTCGATGCCACTGGCCGTCATCCGTGGCGGCCCGCGCATCTGCACTTCATGATCGACGCGCCGGGCTACCGCAAGCTCGTTACGCATCTGTTCGACGAGCAGGACGCGTATCTGAACTCGGATGCCGTCTTCGGCGTGAAGCCGTCGCTGATGGTTGCCTATCGTCCGCGTGCGGGCGGCGATGAACTCGCGCGCCGGGTCGGATTGAGCGGCGCATATCGCGAAGCGACGTACGACTTCGTGCTCGACCGGAGCTGACCGACATGGCGCGATTCTTTGCAGTGTTTGCGACGGACCAGCCCGGGATGCGCGACGTGCGCGACCGCGTGCGGGCCACGCACCGGACCTACCTGCGCTCCGCCGCGCAGCACGGCGTGTATGTGCGGCTCGGCGGGCCGACGCTCGATCCGCAGGGCGATGCGATGAACGGCACGCTGCTCGTCGTCGAGGCGGACGACATCGATGCGGTGATGCAGTTCGTCGGCAACGATCCGTACGTGAAAGAAGGGCTGTTCTCGCGGGTGGAGGTTCGACCGTGGGACTGGAGCCTTGGCAATCCCGAGCGGAGAGCGTGAGTCATGGGTGGCGCGCAACTCTGCCGCTTCTCCGATGTGCCGGATGGCGGGGCACGGGTCGTCGACGAAGCGTGCATCGGGCGTCCTGTCATCGTCGTGCGGCGCGGGGAGCAGGTGTGGGCTTACGTGAATCGTTGCCCGCATTTCTCGGTTCCGCTCGACTTCGTGCCCGGCAACGTTTCCTGCTACCGGTCCCAGGTGCTGATGTGTGCGCATCACAGCGCGCTGTTCAGGTTCGACGATGGCGTGTGCATCGACGGACCGTGTTCGGGGGCCGGGCTGGAAGCCGTGCCTGTCGAGGTGGATTCGGCGGCGTGGGTGATCTGTCGGGGCGCTTGACTCTGAAGGCCGGATTGCCCAGCGGAAATCGGGCCGTGCGGTAATCGCATCACGCGGGATGAAATGGAGAGTGAGCGTGACTTCATTCATTCCATTCAATCAGTAAAGCTAATCAAATGCCAGTTTCTCAGGCCTGGATGACTGCGAATCCGGGCCGGGGAAGTCGTTGTTTAACGAAGCATCGGGCGAGTACCCGCGACACAGCGGGCGACCGGTTCGCATTGACAGAAAAAAGACGGAGACACAATGAAACTGAGGTTTGGAGCAGTCGCGATGCTTGTCATCGCGCAGGGTGCATACGCGCAGAGCAGCGTGACCATGTTCGGTCTGATCGACAGCGGTATCTCGTATGTCAGCAACGAGGCCGGTGGAAAGAACGTCAAGTTCGACGACGGCATCTTCACGCCGAACCTGTTCGGCTTGCGCGGCACGGAAGATCTCGGTGGCGGATATCACGCGACGTTCGCGCTCGTGAACCAGTTCTCGATGGCGAACGGCAGCATCGTCGGGACCGGACTCTTCGGGCGTAACGCATACGTGGGCATCGAGAGCGACCGGTTCGGCGGCGTCAGGCTGGGGAATCAGTACGACTTCATGGTGGATTCCCTGTTTGCGAAGGGGAACGCGATCTCGATGGATCTTACGGGGCTGTACGGGTTCAGGAATGGCCCGTTCCAGCGTCTCGCGCTGCCGGGCAATCCGACCGGCGCATTCGACTGGGACCGCACGGCGGGCAGCAAGCCGGTCGCGAATTCGGTCAAATACAGCTCGCCGACGATTGCCGGGTTTTCCGGGGGCGTGATGTATGCGTTCGGCGGTGTGGCCGGTTCCGTCGGCGCGGACAATACCGTGAGTGCCGGGCTGAACTACGAAGCCGGGGCGTTCGGTGTCGGTGCGGCCTATACGAACGAGAAGTATGGGCCGGCGCCCGGTACGCCGTCGACCAGTGTGCGCAACTGGGGCATCGGGATGCACTATGACTTCGGCGCGGTCACCGCGAAGGCGCTGCTGACCACCGTACGCAATTCGTTCAACGAAGCAGGCGTGTGGATGGCCGAAGCGGGTGGGGTGTGGCGCATCCGGCCGGATGTCTTTCTCGGCGCGAAGTACATGTACATGAAGGGCAACGAAGCTGTGAACGACAACCACGCGCATCAGGTCAGCGTCGCGTTTCAATACCTGTTGTCGAAGCGGACGATGGTCTACGTGTCCGCCGATTATCAGCGCGCGAACAGCGGGGCGAACGCGCAGATCAACGGCGTGCTCGATCCGAACGGGGCGTCGAGTTCAGCGAGTCAGGCCGTGGCGCGCGTCGGGGTGCATACGATGTTTTGACGGGGTGCGGGGCGGAACATGCATCGAGGTCCGCCCCGCACCGGACTATCTCGCAGCGGACGCCGCCTCCTTGGCTTTGTCCTGCTCTGCCGCGAGTGCCGCATCTGCCGCCTGCGCGCGCTCGATGGCCGGGCGAGCCAGCACGCGATCGATATAGGCGCGCATGCGCGGCGTCTCGGGCACCAGCTTGAACATCGTGGTCCAGTTCAGCGCAGAGCCCCACAGCACATCTGCCGCCGTGAAGCGCTCGCCCAGCAGCCAGGGCCCCTGTGCCAGTTGCGCATCGATCGCGTTGATGACGGCATCGAAGTCGCCGTACGGTGACGTCGAGTAAGCCGCGGGCGGACGATTCATCGAGCGGTCGACGATGGCAGGCTCGAAGCACGAGCCATAGAACGTCATCCAGCGCAGGTACGGGCCGCGCAGTGAATCGCCCGGCGCCGGCGACAGGCCGGCTTCCGGATACAGTTCCGCCGCGTACATTTAGACGGCGGCCTGCTCGGTCACGATCACGTCGCCGTGACGCAGTGCGGGCACCTTGCCCATCGGGTTGATGCGGAGGTACCCGGCGTCGTGATGTTTGCCTGCGGAGAGGTCGAACGCGTGCAGTTCGTAGTCGGCGCTCAGTTCCTCGAGCAGCATCCGCGCGCCGGCCGATCGGCTGCGCGGGGAGTGGTACAGGGTCAGGTGACGGTCTTGCGGCATCGCGGGCTCCGGTGTGCGTTCGAGGCGAGTATTCCAATGTAGGACGGCCGTGCGGCTTCGTCTTGGAAAAATCCGCTGTGGCGGTGCATCATCACGCCGTCACCTCAACGGTTCGTCACCATGGCCGAATTGCGTCACGTGACCGAGACGCCCAAAGGCGTCGTCGGCCCGAAAGCCTTCAATCAGAGCTTCCGGCTGAATCGCTATTACCCGTGTGCCGAACTGGCCGGGGTGCTGGATCACCACTGGATCGTCGAATGGGATCTGCGCGACCAGCCGCCGTATGTGCAGCGCACGCTGCCGTATCCGTGCGTCAATCTGGTGTTCGACCGGCGGCAGACGGGGATTTTCGGTGTGGTGTCGGGGGCGTTCGAGACGACGCTGGCCGGCGCCGGGAGGGTGATGGGCTTGCGGTTTCGGCCGGGGGCGTTCCGGGCGTTCTTCGGCAAGCCTGTGCATTTGTCAACAGACAAGGTGCTGCCCGTGTCGACGCTGCTCGATTGTGGCGATGCGGAAGCCGAAGACGCCGTGCTCGGTGCCGAGGCGGATGCCGGGATGGTGGCCGCCGCGGAGGCGTTGCTGTTGCGCGTGCTGCCGCCGGCCGATCCGCAGGTCGAGCGCATTCATGCCATTTTGCAGATGCTGCAGCAGGACCTCGGGCTCACGCAGGTGCGCGATCTGGCCGAGCGCGCCGGGTTGAGCGAGCGCACGCTGCAGCAACTGTTTTCCAACTATGTGGGCGTGTCGCCGAAGTGGGTGATTTGTCGTTATCGCCTGCATGAGGCCGCGGACAAACTCGCCGGCGGCGAGCCGGTCGATCTCGCGGAACTGGCTCAGGCGTTGGGGTATTTCGACCAGGCGCATTTCACGCGCGATTTTCGGAAGATGGTGGGGAAGGCGCCGGCGGAGTATCGGCGGGGGGATGGGCGGGGATGAGGCGGCCGGCTCTTGATCGGCGACCGCACCATGGGTAATTTCGAACCGTGGGTGCGCTGCCGGTCATTCCACCCTATAGTGCTCGTCGTTGACCGATATGCGAGAAAATCAGGAGTTCGCCGTGCTTCACATGAAATCCGAGTTGCGTCGTTCGAACTTCGCGTGGGTCGTCGCCTTGGCGATGATGCTGACGCCAGTGGCGGCGCATGCCGAAGCGGAGGCTGTCGACGGCACGGCGCGCATCGCGCCCGTTGCCGATCACGAGACGTCGCCCGGCCGGCCGATTGTCGGTGACGATCCGGTTGCCATCCGGGATGCGCTGAAGAAGCAGCACGTCAGCGCTGCCGCGCCGTCCTTGAGTGCACGGGTTCGTGGCCTGGTCTCCAGCGCCACCGATCGGCATGGCCCGAATCCCGAGCTGGCGGCCGTCGATCTCGATCGTGACGTGACGTTCGTGGTGCCGGTGCGGTACGGGCTGAGGTACCGGTCGCAGCAGCACCTGCTGACGCTGGACGTCGACCTGTTCGACGCGGAGCGCGACGACCGGACGAGCATCCTGCTCAGAAAGGTCACGACGGGGCCGCGAGGACGCGGGCTCGTGATTGCACCCGAAGCGAAGGCAAAAGGGTATATCCAGCAGGTCGACATCATCGAACTCGAGTCCGGGCAAGGGAAAAAGACCACGGTTCGCAGCCGCATGCGGCTTTCGCCCGCGGTGTACGCCCAAGCGCGTGGCGACTTCGCGCTCGTTTTTTCCGGGCGCCTGGTTCGGCCTTATCTGACCGAACAAGTCGAACACGCCGAACCGAGCATCGAGGAGCCCACCGACATTACGACCCGGATCTCCACGTTGCATATGGATCTCCAATCCATCCGGCTGGTGAGCCCGTCGAGCGGTGTCGTGCTGTCGAAGAAGCTGAGTTTGTCGAAGTAGCGATTTTCTTGTGCGAGGGGATGATTCCGATCGGGCTCCGGCGTGGCCGTGGCGTGCTGAGTTGCAATAGTTCTGGTTACATGCTGTCGCCAGTTCCGGTTACGCGTGGATTTCGTCGAAAAATCAATGGCCTCTCCGCCCCACTCAGGTACACCCAATCGAGCCGGTGTTTGCGCGGACACTGGGTACATCACAACACCTGCTTTTACAATAATTTCGGTTACGGCCATCCTCGATGACAAGGACCGGTCGCATTACGAGCACAAGCTCGCTGCGTGACGTCCGAGCGGCTACGCCTGGACGTCGCTATAAACCGCCAGATTTTTCTTGATTCGAGCTGCGTCGAGGTCCTGTATATCCTCAATGTGCTCGATTGCTGCTATGTAATGACCCAGCGGAACCTGCACAGGTTGAGCGGCTAAAGCGAATGCCTCAGCCAGTGCTTTCATCTTCAGCGCTTGGTGGGGCCGGCGAGGGTTGTAGAACTGAATCCAGTTTGTTTCGAAGCGGTGCCGGTGTATGCATTGCTCCTTGAGTGCTCGAATCACGCGCTCGACCATGCCGTTCTGTTGCGGGCAGTGCGGCGTGATGAACTCATGGCGCAGTCCGTAACTGTGCACCAGCGCCGCGTAATCGCGGCTCGTGAAGACCAACCCGTTGTCGCTTCTCAGTGGGAACGCCTTCGGCACCCGTCCGAGCGGGCCGAAGCGGGCGATCAGCGCATGCTCCAACGCGCTCGATGCCGTGCTGGCCTTACCGCTGCGTGACAGATGCCACCCAAGCAGTTCGCGCGTATGGCAGTCGATCACCAGCGCCAGCGTCGCCCAACCGTCGCGGCCCGCCCAGACACGGCACATATCGGTCGACCACCGGTCGTTCGGCGCCGTGGCTACCGACTGCATGGATTGGATTCGCGGCCGCAAGCCAATCGGCCGTTTGCGAACCTGCCAGCCCTTGAGCTGGAAGATCTGCTGCACGGTGTTCTTGTTGAACCCAAGCAGAGGGGGCGGAGAGCTGTTCTTTGCCGCACGCGACAACATTCAATGAGGAAGTTTAATGACCATCCAACTTCCCAGGTTTTTTATCGAAAACACGGGCCCAGATGCCGCCAAGGTGGGTTTCGCCTTGAGCGAGGCCGCCGAGTATTGCAGTGCACATCGCATCGAATACTTGGTGCTCGCCCGTATCGGCCAAAGGTGCTTTCCCGCACAGCGTTGTCGCCGAAGTGCTCGGTTCGGCTGGCGTCGAGACGCTGATGGCGGGAGGCAGCGTGGCGCTTGGCAATAAGGGCGTGAAGATGGTGCTGGCCTATCCTGCAACCTGTGTCCAGGCTCCCGCCAACGCGCTGTTTCTGGCTATGCATCTCACCCCGCCGGATATCGAAAAGATCGATGACCTCCCGACGGCCGCTGCCATTGTGTACGTCCCCTGGCTTGAGGATGACGGTACGGATTGGCTGTCGACTTGGCAACCAATCACCTTGGGGCCAAGCACTTGGAGCCCGATACCGTCGGCCATGAGCCCACAGGTAATGGCTGCGCTGCAACTCATCCAGTCGTCCCTCAATGGCGCCGCCGGCCTTCTGCATCCGAGTGACAAGAAGCTCGCGGTGACAACCTTCAAGACACTGCAAAAGGACGGCCACACCATGTATGCCGATGAGATCAAGCGGTGGGCCTGGAGCAACGGTTGGGGATTGCTCGGCGTCAAAAACCTGGTCGATATCTCGCGCAAGTACCAAGGCTGAGCCTTGTCAAGGGAAGCCGTGGCATTCGATGGTTGTGTGCCTTACACGAGCCGCCAGAATTCGCCAGGAAAGAATGGTGCTCTTGGGAGCATTCTGCTGGCGCAGAGGGAGCCACGTGATTTAAGCGCGCTTTGGCGCGGCAGGCAAGCAAGGTTTCCTTGACCCTTCGGCGTGATCTGAACACCTACAGTGACGACGGTCGGTACAGCTGCGAGGCATCTCCCGCGACCAACGGGCCAGGCGCTGGTCGAGGCGAGCCGCTTGATCGAACGCGAGCGAACGCGCAAGCAACGTGAGCAGGCATTGCAGGATGCGCACAACAAGCTTTTGCATGAGCACGATGCGGTGACGAAGCGGTTGGCCGAGTTCACATCGGCTGCGGCCACCGTGCCACCTGCGCCGCAGGAGCGTACGGCCGGCGAACCAACGGCGCTACCAGATCGCTATGTGCTGTGGATCGGGCTGCTGGCCATGGTGGCGTTCTTGGTTGGCAGATGCTCAGGCTAGAGCCCCCTGGAGCCGGCATAGCTCAGCTGCTGTAACGGCGGAATGTTCCGTCAAGTCATGGCGAAGGTTGTCGGGTGCTCGAGGGCTTTGAGACACCTATGGGAGAACCAGTGCGTACAAGAAGTTTCTACAACCTGCTTACGGGGGACTGGCAGCCACTATCTCGGCTGTTTCAGCCGGTGCGGGCCTATGGGCGGCTTGGGCTACCCACGAAAGTATACGAGCAACAAGGTGCTTTATCGCCCGTATGTGGTCACGACGCAGTACTTCGACACCCACTGATCGAGAGCCGGGACCGGCGCTGTATCACACTTGATGACATTTTTCAGTGAGGACGCTTTCGTGCCATGGAGCCGCGGAAGCCGGTGGCGTCAACTGTTCGACCCGGCCGATCAGAAATCCGCTGCGATTCGCAGGTCCATACCGGGATGCCGAAAGGTGAGGCGGCACTACAATCGGTTTTGATAGCCAGATTAAATTAACATTGTTGTGCTAATTAAATGTGGGGGTTGAGTGATTCGACCTGAGAGAATTTTGAACCGTCGAGTGATGTTTTGGGGGCTGGCTGCTGACTTTGCCGTCGTCTCGCAGGCATCGAACGCGGCGAACGAGGGGGCCGACATGGCACTGCGGGACGCGGTCCTGGAGTACGCCTACGACAAGACGCCGGAAAAACTGTCCGCCATCAAGAATTTGTTGGATAAAGGTATGAAGCCCGAGAGCAAGGCGGTTTTTATCGCGTCGTATTACAAGGCACCGGAGGCGCTGGATCTGCTGCTCGCGAATCGATACGTGGCATTTCTGGCGATCGCTACGGAAGATGATTTTTTACGCCAATAGACCTGGACAAGCCTGATGGCGAATGTGTCGACTTAGTGGTTGGCGGGCAGCGCGGCAGCTACGTGACCAGACGTTACCGATAGCTCCGACACAACCAATCAGTAATGCATACGGAATAAACACTCACCATACCGCCGCTGGGACAGGGCGGTCTGTTCCACCACACGCCACGAGTACGTTATGGACAGCACCCCTCCGCAGAAA
>NZ_LOWY01000037.1:0-68808 GCF_001524185.1 Burkholderia sp. FL-7-2-10-S1-D7
CGCGCCCAGAAGCCCTCGTAATCCTGCTCGGCCTCGGCGGCAAGCGCCTGGTAAGCCGGCATGCCGGAAATGGTCGCGCGCTCGCGCGTGTCGGCCGGCGGTTCGAAGATTCGGCGCTCCTGAAGGATCGATACGAGGGCGGTCAAGATGGTCTCCATGCAAAACGTTGGGTGTGGTCTGACTGTCGAAACGCAACTTGCATGCCAATCGCGCGGGTATTCAGCCGGAACGGCGCGCATGCGCGTCGTCGAGCGGCTTTCGTCGATCGATCTGCACTGCAAATCAATGAACGACATAACGATCGGCGATCTCGCCGGCCTGCGCGTTGCGTCGAAATGCAGCAGCGGGTGTTGCAGACGTCAACACGACGCACGCCGTACGACGCACGGCGTGCGCACCGTGGGACTGACGTCGCGCTATGCGATGAACGACCGCAGCACGCCGAGCGCGTCGGACGCACGAAGGCGCGTGAGTGCCGACGCCTCGATCTGCCGCACGCGTTCGGCGGACAGGTTCATCTGGCGGCCGATGTCGCGCAGCGAGCAGCCTTCGTCCGCGTGCAGCCCGTAGCGCAGCCGGAGCACCGTCGCCTCGCGCGGCGGCAATCGGTCGATCGCGGCAGCGATCGTATTGCGCAACTGGGTGGCGCCGGCGGCGTCCTCGGGCGACGGCGACGACAGGTCCGGCGCGACGTCGGCGAACGTCATGTCGCTTTCCGGCGAAACCGGCAGGTCCGCGGACACCGGTTCCTTCACGATCGCAAGCAGATCGCGCACCTTGTCGACCGGCTCGCCCATGTGGACGGCGAGTTCGGCCGGCGTCGCGGCCGTGCCCGCGCGTTGCCGATGCTCGCGCGCGAGCCGCGTGAGCTTGTTCAGCGCGTCGACCGTATGCGTCGGCACGCGGATCGTGCGGCCGAGGTCGGCGAGCGCATGCGTGATCGCTTGCCGGATCCACCAGGTCGCGTAGGTCGAGAACCGGAAGCCGCGCCGGTAGTCGTAGCGCTCGATGGCCTTCAACAGGCCGATGTTGCCTTCCTGGATCAGGTCCGCGAACGGCAGGCCGCGATCGGGATAGCGCTTCGCGATCGACACGACGAGCCGCAGGTTCGCGTCGAACAAGCCCGCTTTTGCCGGCTGCATCGCGCGTTCGATCGCACTGAGCCTGGCATCGAGCGACGCGGTCGCGCCGGGCGGCAGTTCCGACGCCGGGGCATCGCGCACGATCGCGACGCGTGCGTCGACGAATTCGGCCGCACGCCGCGTCAGCGTCGGCCCGCAGGCCGGATGCGAGGCAATGCACGACGCGAGCCAGCCGGCGTGATCGTCGTGGTCCGTCTGCGCGAACGACGGCGGAACGCCCACGTCGGCCAACAACCGCGCCAATCGGCCCCGCAGCGCGCGGTGCTGCCGTGCGCGGCTGCGCAACGGCTCGCTCATCCGTTCGAGTGCGCGGGCGGACAGGCACAGCGTGCCGAGCAGCGCCGCGGCGTCGCGTACGTGCATGCGATACGCGGCAGACGCGGTGCCGCCCGAGGCCAGCGCGGCCCGAATGCCGGCCGCGAATGCGTCGATGCGGGCGAGCCGTGTCAGTACCGCGTCGCGCCAGGCCGAATCCTCCGATGGCGCGTCGTCGTCGCGCCCGGGCTCACCGATGGCGGCGGGCGAAGCGCCCGCTTCGGCGTTATTGAACGGTCGAGCGTCGCGCGGGTCGTCGGCGAGAAAGACCACATAGGTCGATGCGGCGGCTCGGCGTTCGGCGATCTCGGTACGAATCGACACGAGCGCGTCGAGTGCATCGGGATCGCCGCACAGCACCGCGACCGACGCCGCGCGGCCGCGCTCGATGCGCTGCGCGTATGTGAATTCCTCATCGCGCGTGAGGAGTGGCGTCGTGCCCATCTCGCGCAGGTACAGCCGGACCGGATCGGTCGTGCGCGGCGCGAGCAGGTCGGCCGCGGCGAGCGTGCCGTCGCCGTCGGCCCATGCGCGCGCGGGCGGGGCCGGCCGGAAGTAGCGGTCGAGCGTCCAGCCGCTCGCGGTATCGGCGCGCTCGGACACCGCGATGCCGAGTTCGGCGAGCACGGCGGCGGCCGCATCGATGCTGCTTTCGCTCGCATCGTCGTCGGGCAGCGCGTCGATGATGTCGCCGCGCGTGACGAAGCCGCGCGACAGGCCGGCCGCGATCAGTGCGTGCAGATGCGCGACGGCGTGCGCCGGCGCGCCGTCGTCGATGCCGGCTGCGGGCGCCGGTGCGTGCCGCGCCGGCAGGCCGTCGCGCGAAGCGTCACGCCCGCTTCGCATACACGTTGCACCAGCCGTCCGCCGCGACCAGCTTGCCGCCAAACATCGGGCACGTGCCGGCGGCATCTGCCGCTTCGCCCTTGTAGAAGCGGCAATTTACACAGCGCTGGCCGGCCTGGTATTTCGGAAACTGCGCGGCGTCGACGCTGGACGCATGCGCGCGATAGCCGAGCGTCTTCGCGGCGGGGTCGTTCTCGTCGACGAGCGGCGGCGCCGCGCATGCCGTGCGTGCGGCGGCGAGCGTCGCGCACAGGCCGATCGCGTTGATGATGAAGGTTCTGCGGGAGGTCGGGTACGTCACGGTCGTTTCCTGTTGAAGATGAATTCGTGGGGAAGGGGCGGCTTGCATCGCGTGGCGAAGCCGCTTGCCCGGTATTACTGGCTCGCGTCCTTGTGCGCGGCGGGACCGGCGACGAGCGGCGCGGTCGACGCATGTGCGGTATCGGCCGTCAGCTTGTCCTTGCTGGCGGCATAGCCGTTCGACGCGAGCAGGAAGGCCATCAGGTCCGCGTATTCGTCGTCCTTCAGCTTGCCCGGCTGGTCCGCCGGCATGTTGGTCGCCATGTAGCCGAACACGCCGCCGATCGTCAGGTGCGAATGCGACAACGGCGCGAACGACGGGCCGCTCAACGCGGGCGCGGTGTTGCCTTCGAGATCGGCGCCGTGGCACTTGGCGCACGCATTGCCGTAGATTTCCTTGCCATGGGCAACTTGGGCCGCGTCAAAGGACGGCGCGGCGTCACCGGTACTCGTGCCGACGCGGATGAAGCCGCCGCCGGCGCGCACGTTGCGCGCGCGCAGCAGGCTATCGGGCGCGCGGCCTGCGCTCGCCGTCGCGCCGTCGAGGAAACGCGACGGCATGCGCGACTCGTGCGCTTCGAGCGCGCTGCCGGGCAGCGCCCACTTGCGGGTCAGCGCGGCGAGCCGGCCGTTGTTCTTCATTTGCGTGAGTGCCGCGTCGATACGTTGCTGCAACTCGGCCGAGCGCGGCGCGAACGCAAACGTGAGCTGCCATTCCGCATACGGCGACGACGTCGCGCCAATGCGGAACGCCTGTTTCGGATGCGCGGCCTGATACGCGACGACTGCCGGATACCAGACGATCGCGCGATGCGCGCGCCCGCGCGCGACCGCGTCGACCGTTTGCTCGGACGTGTTCTCGAGATCGAAGCGCGCGTTCTTCTGCTGAACCGCGATCAATTGCGCGGGGCTCGCGTAGGTCGCCGCGACGATTTCGCGACCGGTGGCCGGCGCGCCGGCATCGCGGCGCGTGACGCTCACGTAGCCCGAGCGCAGGTAGCCTTGCGAGAACAGCAGTTTCGTATCGGATGCGTCGGCGATGGCCGAGCGCGGAAAGCCTGCGAGCACGTCGCAGTCGTGTTCGAGGATGCCAGCGAGCTCATGCGCGGACACGCCGTCGTCATCGTTGCCGCCCGCGTCGTGCCCGGAGAAGTTCGCGGCGATGCCGGCCGTGCGGAACGCCTCGCGAGCGACGGCCTTGTCGAGCGCGGCCGTCGGCGTGCCCGGCAGCGAGCAGACGCGCACCGCCGTCGCGGCCGTGGAGAGCGCCGGTGTCAGCGCCGTGCCTGCCGCGAGCGCACAGGCCACGGCGAGGCGGGAAAGTCGGATGTTCATGATCGTACGCTCGGTTGAAAACGGGAAAGGGAGGGGCGCCCGCGCCGGCGGCGCGGGCGCAATACGGTTGGCCGGATGCCGATCAGCCGCGGTCGAGAGCGAACACGTACAGCGTGCCGCCGCGCGGCACGTCGTCCGCCGCCTTGGCCATCGGGCCGCCCCAGATCGGATTCGCGCCGCCGTAGCCGGCGAGTACCGCTACGTACTCCTTGCCGTCGACTTCAAAAACGGACGGCTGCGCGATGATCCCGCTCGCGAGCTTCGGGCTCTCCCACAGCACCTTGCCGGTGGCGACGTCGAACGCGTACAGGTGGCCGTCGAGCGAGCCGCTGAATGCGAGGCCGCTTGCGGTCGTCGCGACGCCGCCGTTCCACGGCAGCTTGCTCCAGTGGCTCCACACTTTCTTGCCGGTGTTCACGTCGATCGCCTGGAGTTCGCCGTACCCTTCGCTGCCCGGCTCGGGCTTGATCTCGAAGCCTTCGCCGAGATACGGCAGGCCTTCCATGTAGTTGACCGACTTGCCCGACAGGCTCATGCACGCATGCAGCGCCGGCACGATCGCGAGATGGCGCACGGGGTCGTACGACACCGACCACCAGTTCTTGCCGCCGAGGAAGCTGGGGCACGTGTCGATCGTCGTGCCGACCTTCGGATACTTCGCGGGATCCTGGATCGGCTCGCCGTCTTCCGTATAGCCGGTGACCGACGTCGCCTTCACGAACGGCTCCGCATAGATCAGCTTGCCGGTGTCGCGATCGATCGCATGGAAGTAGCCGTTGCGGTCCGCGTGGATGATCGCGTCGCGCTCCTTGCCCTTGTACTTGATCGTCGCAAGCACGGGTGTGTTGACGCCGTCATAGTCCCAGGTGTCGTGCTTCGTGTACTGGTAGTGCCATTTGAGGTCGCCGTTCTTCGGATCCAGCGCGAGCAGCGAATCGGAGTACAGGTTGTCGCCCGGGCGCAAGTCCGCGAGCCACGGCCCCGGGTTGCCGACACCCCAGTACAGCGTGCGCGTCGCCGCATCGTAGGTGCCGGTCAACCAGGCCGGTGCGCCGCCGTGCGCCTGCATGCCGTCGGGCCAGGTGTCAGCGTGCTTCTCGCCCTGGCCGGGAATCGTGAAGCGCTTCCACAGCAGCGTGCCGTCGTTCGGGCTGAGCGCCGCGATGAAGCCGCGTGCGCCGTATTCGCCGCCCGAACTGCCGACGACGATCGCGCCGTCGAGCGCGAGCGGCGCGAGCGAGAACGCGTAGCCGAGCCCCGGCTCGAACATCTGCTTTTTCCACACGAGCGCGCCGGTCTGCGCGTCGAGCGCGGCCACCTCGCCGCTCAGCATCGCGACGTAGACGTTCTTGCCGTAGAGCGCGACACCGCGGTTTACGACGTCGCAGCAGGCCGTCTTGAACGATTCCGCGCCGAGTTTCGGTTCGTATTTCCACAGTTGCGCGCCGGTGGCCGCGTCGAACGCGTACACGTTGTCCTTCGGCGTGGTCACGAACAGGTAGCGGCCGTTGACGATCGGCGTGGCCTCGAAACCCTGCTTCAACTCGGCCGGAAACTTGTAGCTCCACGCCTGCGTGAGCTGCTTCACGTTCGACGGGTCGATCTGCTTGAGCGGCGAATGCGCCTGGCCGTTGTACGTGCGGTAGTAGGTGAGCCAGCCCGGATCGCGTTGCGCATCCGTGAGCCGCTGATACGTGACGGCCGGATAATCCGCGGCAGCGTCCACCAGGCCGGGATTCAAGGCGATCGCGGCCGCCGCTGCGATTCCGATGGTTGCCAGTCGGCTCGTCGAAGCCGAGAGTTTTTTCATGGTTGTCTCCTGAGTCATTGTGGTCGCACCGCGGCCAACACATGGCCGGGCCGGCAGGGTGGGGATCCGGGTCCAGTGCGCAGCCAGTCACGCAAATCGCATGCCATTGAGGCGCGCGCCCTGTCGCACAAGGCGGAGCGGACGGTTGTGCGCGCCGCGGCGACATGCGCGGCGTGGCGCGGATGATCCGTGTGTGTTGCGTTCGGGGACAGCCGTGGGTGGAGTGTTGCGAAACATGACAGTGCGGTGCGCGGCTGAAGGCGTCACCTCGTTGATCCAAATTGACACAGGCGCAACAGGGGTGGCTCGAACTGCAACAGGTGCGCGGCTGCATATCGATGCGTGTCGGCTTCGATCGGCTGCCGGCAGGGCGTTGCACGCATCGGCATGCTTCTTGCCGTTCGACACGGCAATGATTCCGCGCAGCGAGAAACCGCCATGCTTGTCCCGATTTCGTCCGATGCCGCTCGCAGGTGCGAACGCCGCCGCGTGATCGCGCGCGCACATGGCATCACGCCTGCCGGCCCGTATGCGGCGACGACGATCGGCATGCGGCAGCCCGCACGCGCCCGCGAACCGCTGCGAGCCGTCGCGCTGACGGTATTTGCCGCCCATGCGGCCATCATGGCCGCGCTGTGGCACGCATGGGTGCCCGATGGACGGACGACGCTGCCTCGCGCACTCGCCGTCGAGGTGGACGCGAGCGAATCCGCGCGGGTTGCTGAACCTGGCGTGCATCGTCGGGTGGATGTCGCGACACAGGTTCCTTCCGCGCGTATGCCGTCGCATTCGAGCCGCGAATCAGCGTCGCATCGAGCGGCTCGGTCGAGTGTGGCCGCAACGCGTGAGGCCGATCATGCAGATCCTTCGCGCCAGCTCGCTGCCGCAACCGCCGCAGTGCAGCCGGACAGTGAACGTCGGCGAACCGTGCCGGAGCAGGAACCGGCTCAGCCCGCCGCTGCACATGCCGCGGCGGATACCGCGACGGTGCCCGCGCAAGCGACGCCGGTCGCGCAATCCTCGGCCGCACCCGAACCCGTCACCGCACCGCGCTTCGCGGCCGCCTACCTGCGCAACCCCGCGCCCGATTACCCGGACGTCGCGCAGCGGCGCGGCTGGGAAGGCACCACGATTCTGAACGTGCATGTGCTCGCGAACGGTCGGCCCGATCAGGTGCGACTGTCGGCGAGCAGCGGACACGACGCGCTCGACGATGCCGCCATCGCGGCGGTCTCGGGCTGGCGCTTCGTGCCGGCGAAACGCGGTACGGAATCGATCGACGGCTGGGTCAAGGTGCCGGTCGTGTTCAAACTCGGAAACTAAGGAATCCGTCATGTCAGATTACATCCACTACGCGGTCGTCGGCGCGTTTGCACTCCTCGCGGTGCTGTCGGCGATCACCTGGACGCTGATCGTCGTCAAGGCGATGCTGTATGCACGCGTCGCGCTCGGAAATCGCCGCTTTGCCGCGCGCCGAGGCGATCGCGCGACGCTGTCGATGCCGACGGACGACGATGTGGCTGACAGCCTGAACGCTCGCCTGCAGGGTGCGGTGGTCATCGCATTGCGCGATCTCGACGCGCCCGCGCCGGACGCGCCTGCCGTGCTCGTCGCGTGGGATCGCCGCGACGTGCTCGAGCGCACGCTCGCGCGCGAGATCCGGCGCGCGCAGCGGTCGCTCGAGCGCGGGCTGACCGTGCTCGCGTCGATCGCGAACGTCGCGCCGTTCGTCGGGCTGTTCGGCACCGTGTTCGGCATCGTCCACACGCTGCAGTCGATGACGGCGTCAGCGACGAACGGCATCGATGCGATCGTGGGGCCGATCGGCCAGGCGCTGGTCGCGACCGGGATCGGCATCGGCGTCGCGATTCCGGCCGTGCTGGCTTACAACCTGTTCCTGCGGCGGCTCAAGACCGTGACGGCCGCGCTCGACGAGTTCGGGCAGGACCTGATCGCGCTGGCCGAGCAGCGGCGGTTCAGGACCGGCGCGCCGGTGCATGCCGCGCTCGCGGCCGCGAGCCACGCGGGCACCGTGCGTCGGGCGGCCGTATGAAGACGGATGACCGCGAAGCCGAGGCGGGCGAACCGCTCGGCGAGATCAACGTGACGCCGCTCGTCGACGTTGTCCTCGTGTTGCTGGTGATCTTCATGGTCGCCGCGCCGCTGATGACGCATGCGATCCGCATCGACCTGCCGAAAGCAGCCGCCCCAGCGCGCGACACGCGTGCATCGACCGTCACCGTGACCGTCGATGCGCACGGCGCCATCCGTATCGACGGCGCGCCGGCCACGCCAGCCGAGGTCGAGGTCGAGCTGGCACGCCGCGTCGCGCGCGACCCGCGGACGAGCGTCAGCCTGCACGCGGACCGAAACGAGTCGTTCGGCACAGTGGCCGGCGTCATCGCGTCGATCGGACGCGCGCGTGTCTCGCATGTCGCGATCGCGACGGCGGACGACAATGCCGACACTGCGCGATGAGGCGATCGACGGCAGCTGGGGCGATCGCCGATATATCGGTACGGACAACGATATAACAAAACTACGACAAGAAAACAGGAGACGTGGAGATGAAGGAAAAGGATGGGGCGAAGCGCCGCTTCGTTGGCCGGCGCGCGGGCGTCACGCTGTGCTTCGGCGGCATGCTCGGCGGCTGGCTGACGCCGGCGTCGGCGCAGGTCGAACGGGCCGGCAGCGTCGATGCGCCGACGCTCGCACCGATCGTCGTCGTCGGCACGACACCGCTGCTCGGGATCGGCACACCGCTGTCGCGCGTGCCGGCCAACGTCCAGACCATTCGCGGCGAGGACATCATGCGGCAGCACGGCAGCGTACTGACCGACTACTTCGAGAAGAACGTGTCGAGCGTCGACATCAACGAGGCGCAGGGCAACCCGTACCAGACGGACGTGAACTACCGCGGCTTTACGGCGTCGCCGATCGTCGGCACGCCGCAGGGGCTGTCGGTATTCGTCGACGGCGTGCGCGTGAACGAGCCGTTCGGCGACGTCGTGAACTGGGATATCCTCCCGCAGGCGGCGATCGACACGATGCAGTTGATCCCCGGTTCGAATCCGACCTACGGGCTCAACACGCTCGGCGGCGCGCTCGCGATCACGACGAAGAACGGGAGGACGAGCCCGGGCGGCGCCGCACAGGTGTCGGTGGGCTCGTGGGGACGCAAGACCGCGCAGATCGAGCAGGGCGGGCGCATCGGCAGCAACCTCGATTACTACGTGACGGGCAACGTCGCGAACGACAACGGCTGGGCCGATCACAATGCGAGCCGAGTGCGGCAGGGATTCGGCAAGCTGCGCTACACCGACGCCGATACGACGCTGTCGATCTCGGCCGGCGGCGCGGACAATGCGCTGCAAGGCTCGCAGACGATTCCGCGCTCGTTTCTCGACAATCGCGCGCAGGCTTATACGTATCCCGACCTGAATCGCAACAGCGCCGCGTACGTCACCGTGTCGGGCGACCATTCGTTCAACGACCACGTGCAGCTCAGCGGCAACATCTATTACCGGCATTACCGCAACACCAACATCAGCAGCAACGTGAACGACGATTTCGGCAGCGTCGACGGCAGCGGCGCTGCCGACACCGTGCAGGCGACCAACGATCGCTCGGTGATCACGACCGACAGCTACGGCGCGAACCTGCAACTGACGCTGCTCGGCAAGCTCGCGGGCATGGACAACCAGTTCATCGTGGGCGCATCCGCCGATCTCGCGAACTCGGGCTTCGAGCAGTCGTCGCAGGATGCAATGTTCACGGATACGCGTGCGACGGTCGGCATCGGCGATTTCACCCCGAAGACGCGCGCGAAGACGCGTAATGCCAATTACGGCGTCTACTTCGACGACACGCTGGCGCTGACGCGTCAATGGTCGCTGACGCTGGCCGGGCGCTACAACTGGTCGCGGGCGGCGATCGAGGACGCGAGCGGCCTGCAGCCGTTGCTCACCGCGCGTCATACGTTCTCGCGGTTCAACCCGGCCGTCGGCGTCACGTGGAATCCGGTGCCCGGTTTCACCGCATATGCGACGTACAACGAAGGAATGCGCTCGCCGACCGCGATCGAGCTCGCATGCGCCGATCCGGCCGCACCGTGCTCGTTGCCGAACGACTTTCTCGCAGATCCGGCGCTGAAACCCGTGATCGCGAAGACGATCGAGTTCGGCGCGCGCGGCCGGGTCGACCCGGCGACGACGTGGAGCGCGGCCGTCTACAGCACGACGCTCGACGACGACATCCAGTTCATCAGCAGCAACGGCGGCGCGAGCACGCTCGGCTATTTCCAGAACGTCGGCAAGACGCGCCGGCAAGGCTTCGAGCTCGCGGGCCATACGCGGCTGGGGCCGGTCGGGATCGGCGTCAGCTACAGCTATGTCGACGCCACCTACCGATCGACGTGGACCGAAAGCAGCGCGAGCAATTCGAGCGCCAATGCGCAAGGCAACATCGTCGTTCGTTCCGGCGACCGCATTCCAGGGATTCCGTCGAGCACCGTGAAGCTGCGCCTCGACTATGCGGCGACGCCGAAGTGGAACGTCGGCACCAACATCACGTATCGGAGCGGCGTGTTCGCGCGTGGCGACGAGAACAACCAGGACGTGAACGGTAAGGTGCCCGGCTATGTCCTGATCGACCTCGATACGACCTGGCAGGTGACGAAGCACCTTCAGCTGTTCGCGTCGATCACCAATCTGCTCGACAAGCGCTACGCGAGCTTCGGGATAATCGGCCAGAACGTCTTTGGTGGTCCGAATCATTCATTCGATGGGAACAATCCCGTCAACGAGCAGTTCGTCGGGCCGGGCGCGCCGCGCGGCGCGTGGGTCGGCGCCCGCTATGCGTGGGACTGAACGGGCGGCTCAGCGTGTTGCGGTGCGCCTGCTGCCGTGACGTCGAGCACCTTGCGTACCGCGCGAGCGACGCCACGCGCGAGCGCGTCGTCGCTCGCGAGATGTCCGGCCGGCACGCGTTCGACGACGGCCGCCGGCACCGCGCGGGAGAGCCGATCGACGTTGTCGACCGGGCACACGCGGTCGCGCGTGCCGTGCACGGCATGCAGCGGCACGCCCGCTTGAGCGGCCTGCCGCGCCAGCGCCAGCAGCCGGCGCTCGCCGAGCCAGCAGTTGCGTTGCAGGTAGTGCGCCTGGATCCGGTATTTGTCGATCAGCCTGGCGATGGCGGGTCGCGTCGGCCGCGCGCCGCGCGCCGGCCGCCCGGTCAGGATCGCATCCTCATACGCGTTCCATGCGAGCGCGATCGCGCGTTGTCGCGCCGCGCCGGCGCCCGGCTGGAGACGCCGCGCGCAGCATGCGATCAGGCGATCGGCGCGCGCGGTGCCGGCGGCGGCCGTCAGGCGCTGCCAGGCCCGCGGCGCCCGTGCGCGCGAGCCGACGAACAGGCCGCGCACTTCGCGCGGCGACGTCAGAAACAACCCGCGCAGCACGACGCCCGTCACGTGCGATGGATGCCGTCCCGCGTAGGCGAGCGCAAGCGCCGCGCCCCACGACCCGCCGACGACGCACCAGCGCGCGATGCCGAGGCGAGCACGCAGCGCGTCGAGATCGCCGATCAGACGCATCGTGTTGTTGTGACGCAGGCCGCCACGAGGCGTCGATGCGCCGGCGCCGCGCTGGTCGACGAGCACGATGCGCATGCGCGTCAGGTCGAACAGGCCGAGTACCGCCGGTCGGCTCCCGCTGCCGGGTCCGCCGTGCAGCACGACGACCGGATCGCCGTGCGGGTTGCCGGCTTCGGTCCATGCGATCCGGCATGCGTCGCGGAACAGGGCAGGTCGGGGCGTGGAAGCGGAGCGGAGCGGTCGCTGCGTCATGTCGTGTTGTGTCGTGTCGGAAAGAGGTAACGGGTCGACGCCGTAACGGGCGGATCCGGTGAAACCCGAGAACAGGCCGGGGCTTGACCCACGTCAAAGCCAGAATCGCGCCAGCGACCACGATCGGGATCGGCCGGGTAGCGGCAGCGGGCGGAATCGCGATTTTGCGTCCCCGGCGCGTCGCACCGGCTGCACCGCACGCGATCGACGTTGCTTTCATTTTGATTTCGATTTGTATCGGGGCGACGATGCGCGGCGCCCGACGCATGCGCTGCCGGCAGCGTGGCCCGAAGTTTGCTTGATCCAGCACAAAGTCCGGCACTGACCGGAAGGATCCCCGGAGGAGACAATGCGCGATGACGTTCATCCGACGGCCAACGCACGGGCAACGCATGCGCCCGGCTGGCCGACGCCGACGATCCAGAAGTCCCATGAGCGGTCCGAGACGTTCGGCCTGCAGGCGTCTGCACGTCCCGACTACGACCTGCTGTCCGGCACCGCGCTCGCGCTCAAGCGCGAGCAGAACCGCGTGTTGTGCGTGCATGCGATGCCCGTGATGGAGACGCTGCACGAGCAGATCGTCAATACGCAGAGCATGATCGTGCTGACCGATGCGGAAGGGCTGATCCTGCATTCGATCGGCGACGACGACTTCTTGCGGCGCGCGGAACGGGTCGCGCTGCGCCCCGGCGCGAACTGGGCGGAGAACCGGCAGGGCACCAACGCGATCGGCACCGCGCTCGCGGAGCTATGCCCGATGGTCGTGCACGGCGACCAGCACTTCCTGGCCGCGAATCATTTCCTGACCTGCTCGAGCGTGCCGATCCTCGACCCGTACGGCGACGCGATCGGCGTGCTCGACGTGACGGGCGATCATCGCAGCTATCACCAGCACACGATGGCGCTCGCGAAGATGTCGGTGCAGATGATCGAGAACCACCTGTTCACGACGACGTTCCAGGAGACGCTGCAGGTGTCGTTTCACGGCCGCCCCGAATTCCTTGGAACACTGATGGAGGGGATCGTCGCGTTCACCGCGGACGGCCGCTTCCTGTCGGCCAATCGCAGCGCGCAGTTCCAGCTCGGGATGCCGCTCGCCGCATTGCGCGCGCATACGCTCGCGTCGCTGTTCGACGTGACGAGCGCGCAGCTGATCGACCGGATGCGCGCGAGCGCCGAGCCACACGTGTCGCTGAACCTCGGCAACGGCGCTGTGGTCTGCGCGCGCGTGCAGTTCCGGCGCGCGTTGCGGGCCGAGGGCAGCCGGCCCGCCGAAGTGCACGACGGCGCCGCGCCGGCCGCGCGGCCGCCTGCCGCGCAGTGCGCGGCGAGCCTGTCGCGGCTCAGCTATCTCGACACCGGCGATCCGCAGGTGGCGGCGGTGATCGCGAAGGTCCGCAAGGTGATCGGCAAGGACATTCCGGTGCTGATCACCGGAGAGACGGGGACCGGCAAGGAGCTGCTCGCGCAGGCGATCCACAACGACTCGCCACGCCGCGACGGGCCCTTCGTCGCGGTCAACTGCGCGTCGATACCGGAGACGCTGATCGAATCCGAGCTGTTCGGCTACGAGGAGGGCGCGTTTACCGGCGCGCGCCGCAAAGGCGCGACCGGCAAGCTGCTGCAGGCCAACGGCGGCACGCTGTTTCTCGACGAAATCGGCGACATGCCCTACCCGCTGCAGGTGCGGCTGCTGCGCGTGCTGCAGGAGCGCATCGTCAACCCGCTCGGGTCGACGAAGGCGATCGGCGTCGACATTGCGATCATCTGCGCGACGCACCGCGACCTGCGCGACATGATCGCGCAGAACCGCTTCCGCGAGGACCTGTACTACCGGCTCAACGGCCTCGTCGTGCGCCTGCCGCCGCTGCGCGACCGCACGGACCTCGCGGTGGTCGTGCAGAAGATGCTGCAGCGGGAAACGCTGTCGGGGCCCGGGCGCCGGCCGCTGAGCGTCGCGCCCGACGTGATGGCGCTGTTCGAGCGCTGCGCGTGGCCGGGCAACTTCCGGCAGCTCGCGAACCTGCTGCGCACGGCGGCCGCGATGGTCGACGACGACTGCGAAATCCGCTGCGAACATCTGCCGGACGATTTCTTCGACGACGTGCGGCGCGACAGCGGTCCGGCGGCACGGGAGGCCTGTATGTCTCCGCCGCTCGCATCGGAAGCACCTGCGTTCGTGACTGCGGGCAGCGATGCGCGGCTGCAGGACGTGGCCGCCTCCGCGATCGCGGCCGCGCTCGCGCGTCACGGCGGCAACGTATCCGCCGCCGCACGCGCGCTCGGCGTGTCGCGCAACACGATCTACCGCAAGATGCCGGCCGCCGGACCGGATGCGCTGGAGCCGGACGAACCCTGACGCAAGCCGCGACTGTCACACCGGTGTGTCAGGTTGCAACACCCGGTGTTCAGGGATTCAACACTTGCTCAACCGACCGCGCGTGGCATGAACCGTCGCGCGACGGTTTCTGAAATATTATCGTCGGCAAAACGTAAGCATTGCGGTGCCGTGACCACCCGGCGGCTGCCGCATGCCTTCGCACGCCGTCGCGCAACGCAAGTGCCGCCCCGGCACGCTCCTTGCTGAATGGGTATCGGCCGCTCGATCGATGCGGTTTTTTCGATTCACCAACTCAACAAGGAGACACATCATGCAATGGACCACCCCGGCTTATACCGACCTGCGTTTCGGTTTCGAAATCACGATGTACATCGCCAACCGCTGATCGACGCGCGCAGTGCCGCCCGCATCGACGGACACGATGCGGGCGGCACCGGGAGCACACGCAGATGAAGATCAAGATACTCGGCTCGGGCGCCGGCGGCGGACTGCCGCAATGGAATTGCAACTGCGGCAACTGCCGTCGCGCGCGGGCCGGCACCGACGGCATCGTGCCACGCACGCAATCGTCGATCGCGGTCAGCGGCGACGGCGTCGACTGGGTGCTCGTGAACGCGTCGCCGGACATCCTCGCGCAGCTGCGCGCCGCCCCCGACCTGCAGCCGGCTCGCGCGATGCGCGACAGCGCGATCGTCGCCGTCGTGCTGTGCGACGCGCAGATCGACCATGTGACGGGCCTGCTGATGCTGCGCGAACGCACGTCGCCGCTGCCGCTGTATGCGAGCGCGCCGGTGCTCGACGACCTGTCGACCGGGCTGCCGCTCGTGCCGCTGCTCGGCCACTACTGCGGCGTCGACGTCCACACGATCGCGGCGGGCGAACCGTTCGCGATACCGGGCGCCGGTGGCATCCGCTTCACCGCCGTGCCGGTCGACAGCAAGCCGCCGCCTTATTCGCCGCGCCGGGAGGCGAGCGTGCCGGGCGACAACATCGCACTCCTGATCGAAGACACGACGAGCGGCCGGCAGGCGTTCTACGCGCCGGGGCTCGCCGACGTCGACGACGGTGTGCGCGCCGCGATGCGCGACGCCGACCTCGTGCTGGTGGACGGTACATTCTGGACCGGCACGGAGATGATCGACCTCGGCCTGTCGTCGAAGCACGCGGCCGACATGGGGCATCTCGCGCAGTGCGGCGACGCGGCGCGACCGGGCATGATCGACCGCCTTCGGCTGTTGCCGGCGCACACGCGCAAGGTCCTCACCCACATCAACAACACGAATCCGATTCTCGACCCCGGCTCCGGCGCGCGCGCGCAATTGCGCGAGCACGGCATCGAGGTCGCCCACGACGGCATGCAATTCGAGGTCTGACCATGAACGCACCGATTCCGGACGCGGCGCTGCACGCGACACCCTGGAGCGCGCAGGAGTTCGAGGCGCGCCTGCGCGCGCTCGAATCGCGCTATCACATCCACCATCCATTCAACCGCCGCCTGAATACCGGCGCGTGCTCGCCGTCGCAGATTCGCGGCTGGGTCGCGAACCGTTTCTATTACCAGGTCAGCATTCCGCTGAAGGACGCGGCGATCCTGTCCAATTGCCCGGACCGCGACACGCGTCGGCTGTGGGTCGAGCGGATTCTCGATCACGACGGTCACGGCGGCCGGGAAGGCGGGATCGAGGCATGGGCACGGCTCGGCGAGGCGGTCGGCATCGAGCGCGAGGCGTTGTGGTCGCTCGCGCACGTGCTGCCCGGCGTGCGGTTCGCGGTGGATGCCTACGTCAATTTCGCGCGGCACGCGCCGTGGCAGGAGGCCGTGTGCTCGTCGCTGACCGAGATGTTCGCGCCGCAGATCCACCTCGACCGGCTCGCGGGCTGGCCGTCCCACTATCCATGGATCGAGGCGGACGGGCTGCAGTATTTCCGCAGCCGCGTGCCGCTCGCGCAACGCGACGTCGAACACGGGCTCGCGGTGACGCTGAGCCATTTCACGACACCGGACGCGCAACGGCGCGCGCTCGACATCCTGTCGTTCAAGCTGGATGTGCTGTGGTCGATTCTCGATGCGATTGAAAAGGCGTATCCCGCATGAACTCCAACGACGCCGTCAGCGGCGTGCCGCTGCGCCCCTCGCTGAGGGGCATGTACCGCCTGCAGTGGGAGGTGGCCCAGGATGCGTACGTGCTCCTGTATCCGGAAGGCATGGTCCGGCTCAACCCGAGCGCGGGCGAGATCCTCGCGCGCTGCGACGGCACGCGCGAGCTCGACGACATCATCGACGAACTCGAGCGGCTGTTCAGCACGTCGGACCTTGCGTCGGACGTCTATCGCTTCCTCGATCATGCGCGACTGCGCGGCTGGCTCGACTGACATGGACATGACCCCTCCTCCGAACCGGCCGTCCGCGCCGTTGTGGCTGCTCGCCGAGCTCACGTACCGCTGCCCGCTGCACTGTGCGTTCTGCTACAACCCGGTCGATTTCGCGACGCACGGCGCGGAGCTCGATACCGACGCATGGCGCACGGTGATCAGCGACGCGCGCGCGCTCGGCGCCGCGCAGATCGGCTTTTCCGGCGGCGAACCGCTGCAGCGCGACGACCTGGAGGTGCTGGTCGAGCATGCGCGGTCGCTGGGCTTCTATACCAACCTGATCACGTCGGGCGTGGGCCTGAATGCCGCGCGCATCGGTCGGCTCAAGGCGGCCGGGCTCGATCATATCCAGCTGTCGCTGCAGGATTCGACGCGCGAGCTGAACGACTTCCTGACCAGCACGCGCACCTTCGACCTCAAGCGCGGCGTCGGGCGGCTGATCAAGTCGCACGGCTATCCGATGGTGCTGAACTGCGTGCTGCATCGCTACAACCTGCCGCACGTCGGCCAGATCATCGAGATGGCGCTCGACCTTGGCGCGGATTTTCTCGAACTCGCGAATACGCAGTACTACGGCTGGGCGATGCTGAATCGCGACCAGCTGATGCCGACCGCCGAACAGCTGCGCGAAGCGGAGGAAACGGTCAACCGCTACCGCAAGCTCGTCGGCGAACGGTGCAAGATCCTGTTCGTCGTGCCCGACTACTTCGAGCAGCGGCCGAAGGCCTGCATGAACGGCTGGGGCTCGGTGTTCCTCGGCGTCGCACCGGACGGTACCGCGCTGCCGTGCCATGCCGCGCGCGGATTGCCCGGTCTCGAGCTGCCGAACGTGCGCGACCGATCGCTGAAGGACATCTGGTATGAAAGCGACGCGTTCAACGCGTTTCGCGGTGACGGCTGGATGCGCGACCCGTGCCGCACCTGTGACGAGCGCCATGCGGATCATGGCGGGTGCCGCTGCCAGGCGTACATGCTGGCCGGCGATCCTGCGCAGGCCGATCCGGTCTGCGCGAAGTCCCCGCATCACGGCCGTGTCGAACAGGCCGTGCAGTTCGCGCGACGGGCAGGGCGGCAGGACGAGCGTCCGCTGATCTTTCGCAGTGCTGCGAATTCTGTCGGGCGTTGAGTGGCGCGTGCCGCTGTATCGGGCACGTCACTTTCTTGACTTCCTGGACGATTGCCGCGCCGCCTGCCCGAGCAACGCAGCGAATGCGGCTTCGTCCACGCGCAGCCCTCGCGGCGAGTGGCGCACCTCCAGCGCCGCGAGCATCCCGGCTTCGAACGCATCGAGCACCGCCGGGTGGATGTAGCAGCGTCGGCACACGGCCGGCGTGTTGCGCAATATGTCGGCGACGGCCCGCACCGTTTCTACGATCTGCTTGCGCGCCTGCGTGACGTCCTCATGCGGGATGTGCCGCAGCAATGCCAGCGCCTGAACACTGCCCGCCCACGTCCGGTAATCCTTCGCGGTGAACTCCGCGCCTGCTGCTTCGCGCAGATACGCGTTCACGTCGGACGAGCCGATCGAATGACGTGTGCCGTCGTCGTCCACATACTGGAACAGCTCGTGCCCGGGCAACTCCGCGCAGCGCCGCACGATCCGGCCGACGCGCGGGTCTTCGACGGTCACGTCATGCTCGATGCCGCTCTTGCCCGTGAAGCGCAGGCGAACCTGTCCAGGGTGGATCGTCACGTGGCGCTTGCGCAGGGTCGTCAGCCCGTACGACGCGTTCTCGCGTGCATATTCGGCGTTGCCGATCCGCGCGAGCGTCGTGTCGAGCAACCGCACGATCGTCGCGACGATCTTGTCGCGCGGCATTCCGGGCAGTGCGAGATCACGCGCGACGCGCGTGCGGATGCGCGGCAGCGCGCGGGCGAAGGCCGCCATCCGCGCGTACTTGTTTGCGTCGCGCGTCTCGCGCCACTGCGGGTGATAGCGATACTGCTTGCGCCCGCGTGCATCACGCCCCGTCGCCTGCAAATGGCCGCGCGGATCCATGCAGATCCAGACGTCGGTATACGCCGGCGGAATCGCTAGCGCATCGATGCGGGCGATTTCATCGGCGTCGCGGATCCGGACGCCGTCCTGCGTGTAGTACGCGAAGCCATGGCGCAACCGCCGGCGCGTGTAGCCGGGATGCCGGTCGTCGACATGGCGCAGCGGCGCGGCAAGACCCGCTCCGGTTTCGTTGCCGGGGCTGCTTCGGGACGTACGTTTCTTCATGCCGCAAGCCGCCAGCGAAGCGGCGTATCCATGTGCGGCGATCGGTGTTCACGCGCGACGGACATCGTTGTTCTCCTTCTTGTCGGAGCGGCCGTCGCGGGGCGCGAACGGCGCTTGCCAGTGCGACAGCAAATTCCGTGCGCCGCCGCGGAATACGCGGCCCCACCGACGTCGAAACGGTTGGGGCAGGCGACGATCCGGCGCTAGGTGTTTATACGTATGCCGATACCGATATCGCTTCAATCCAATATTTCATTGGAAGGTTATCGGACTTGTTTCTAGACTGATCCGGGGCGTACATACCGGGCCGGCCGCATGCGCCGGCCGGCACCGCCCCGAACCGCATCCGCGCCACGCAGAACCACAACAGCACGGCATCGCGCCAGGCAGGCGCCGCGGCATACAACGACATCATCGGAGACGGACCATGACATTCATCAGGAAGCTGACGGCCGGTGCGCTCGTCGCCGCGGCGACGGTATTCGCTTCGGGTGCGCACGCGCAGCAAAAGCCGATCACGCTCGGGTTCTCGCAGGTCGGCGCGGAAAGCGCGTGGCGCACCGCCAACACCGTGTCGGTGAAGAGCGCGGCGAAGGACGCCGGCGTCAACCTGAAATTCTCGGACGCGCAGCAGAAGCAGGAGAACCAGATCCGCGCGATCCGCTCGTTCATCGCGCAGAAGGTCGACGTGATCGCGTTCTCGCCGGTTGTCGAGTCGGGCTGGGAGCCGGTGCTGACCGAAGCGAAGGCGGCCCATATTCCGGTGATCCTGACCGATCGTGGCGTCGACGTGAAGGATCCGTCGCTGTACGTGACGATGATCGGTTCCGACTTCCTCGAGGAAGGGCGGCGCGCCGGCCACTGGATGGAAGAGCGCTTCAAGAACGATGCGGGCCCGATCAATATCGTCGAGCTGCAGGGCACGGTCGGTTCCGCACCGGCCAACGACCGCCGCGCGGGCCTGCTCGAAGTGATCAAGAACAATCCGAAGTTCAAGGTGATCGCATCGCAAAGCGGCGACTTCACGCTCGCCGGCGGCAAGCAGGTGATGGAAGCGTTCGCGAAGACCTACGGCAAGCAGATCAACGTCGTCTACGCGCACAACGACGACATGGCGCTCGGCGCGATCCAGGCGATGGAAGAGGCCGGCATCAAGCCCGGCAAGGACGTGAGCGTCGTGTCGTTCGATGCGACCAAGGGCGGCTTCCAGGCGATGGTCGCCGGCAAGATCAACGTCGACGTCGAATGCAGCCCGCTGCTCGGCCCGCAGCTGATGACCGCGGTGAAGGACGTGGTCGCCGGCAAGCAGCTGCCGAAGCGCATCGTCACGAACGAGACGGTGTTCCCGATGAGCGTCGCGGCGCAGGTGCTGCCGACCCGCAAGTACTGAGTCCCGGCGGACGCGGGCGGCGGCGTGGCTGCCGCCGTCAGCCTTCCGCCTCGAATCGAGGGCGATCCATGACGAATCCGCCGGTGGTCGAGATGATCGGCATCGACAAGGCGTTCCCGGGCGTGAACGCGCTGCAGCGCGTGAACTTCCGGTTGTTTCCGGGCGAAATTCATGCACTGATGGGCCAGAACGGCGCGGGCAAGTCGACGCTGATCAACGTGCTGACCGGCGTGCACGCGCACGACGCGGGCGAGATTCGCGTCGGCGACGCACCGGTGCGGTTCGCCGCGCCGCGCGAGGCCGAGGCGGCCGGGATCCAGACGCTGTATCAGGAAGTGAACCTGTGCGCGAACCTGTCGGTCGCCGAGAACATCTTCGCGGGGCGGCAGCCGATGCGGCGCGGCGCGATCGACTGGAAGACGATCCACGCGCGCTCGCGCGATGCACTCGCCGAGCTCGACCTGTCGCTCGACGTCACGCGCTCGCTCGACGCGTATCCGATCGCGGTGCAGCAGATGGTCGCGATCGCGCGGGCCGTGTCGGTCGACGCACGCGTGCTGATTCTCGACGAACCGACGTCGAGTCTCGACGACGGCGAGGTTGCTCGGCTCTTCGACGTGCTGCGCCGACTGAAGGCGTCGGGGATGGCGATCCTGTTCGTCACGCACTTTCTCGAACAGACTTATGCGGTGTCCGACCGGATCACCGTGATGCGCAACGGCGAGCGCGAAGGCGAGTACCTCGCGCGCGACCTGCCGGTCGATATGCTCGTCGCGAAAATGACCGCCCGCGAACCGATGTCCGGCAAGCTGCAGGCACGCGCGGCGGCCGTGCAGCGGGATGCCGATGCGGCTGCGCCGTTCCTGTCGATGCAGCAGGCTGGCCGGCGCGGGATGATGAGCCCGCTCGATCTCGACGTGCGGCCCGGCGAAATCGTCGGGCTGGCCGGGCTGCTCGGCTCGGGGCGCACGGAAACCGCGCGGCTCGCGTTCGCGGCCGAACGCACCGACACCGGTGCGATCGAGATCGACGGCGCGCGCAAGCGGCTCGCGTCGCCGCACGATGCCGTGCGCAACGGGATCGCGTATTGCCCCGAGGATCGCAAGAAGGAGGGGATCGTCGCGGCGTTGTCGATCCGCGAGAACATCGTCCTCGCGCTGCAGGCCCGGCGCGGCTGGTGGCGGCTGATCGGCCGCGCGCGCCAGCGCGAACTCGCCGAGACGTACATCGCGAGGCTCGGCATCAAGGCGCGCGACGCGGAGCAGCCGATCGGGCTGCTGTCCGGCGGCAACCAGCAGAAGGTGCTGCTCGCGCGTTGGCTCGCGACGGCGCCGAAGCTGCTGATCCTCGACGAGCCGACGCGCGGCATCGACGTCGCCGCGAAATTCGACATCATGGAGCGCGTGCTCGCTCTGTGCGCGCAGGGGCTCGCGATCCTGTTCATCTCATCGGAGATCAGCGAAGTGGTGCGCGTGAGTCACCGCATCGCGGTGCTGCGCGATCGCCGCAAGGTCGCCGAACTGACCGGTGCCGAGGCGTCGGAGGAACACGTGTATCAACTGATCGCGGGAGGCCGGTCATGATCCGGTTACGCACGTTGCTTCGCCATCCGCTCGTATGGCCGGTGCTGACGCTCGCGCTGCTGTTCGCGCTCGACGTCGCACATCGGCCGGGCTTCCTGTCGATCGCAGTGCTCGACGGCCACTTGTTTGGCGCACCGATCGACATCCTGAATCGCGCGGCACCGCTCGTGATCGTGTCCCTTGGCATGACGCTCGTGATCGCGACGCGCGGGATCGACATCTCGGTCGGCGCGATCGTCGCGATCGCCGGCGCGGCCGCGGCGATCGTGCTCGACGGCGATCCGACGCGGGTCGGTGCGGCGCTGGCGGCCGCGCTATGCGTGGGGTTGCTCGCGGGGGCATGGAACGGTGTGCTCGTCGCGTTCGTCGGGATGCAGCCGATCATCGCGACGCTGATCCTGATGGTCGCCGGACGCGGTATCGCGCAATTGCTGACTGGCGGACAGATCATCCCGATCGGTGCGCCGGGCTACCTCGAACTCGGCGGCGGCTATCTCGCGGCCGTGCCGTGCTCGGTCTGGATCGCGATCGCGACGATTGCGGCGACCGCGCTGCTGGTGAACCGCACGGCGCTCGGCCTGTTCATCCGCGCGATCGGCGTGAACCCGGTCGCGACGCGGCTCGTGGGCTTGCGCGCGGGGGCGGTCGTGTTCGGCGTCTATCTGTTCTCCGGCGTGATGTCGGCGCTCGCCGGCATCCTCGCCAGCTCGAACGTGCGCAGCGCCGACGGCAACAACGCGGGGCTGCTGCTCGAACTCGACGCGATCCTCGCGGTGACGCTCGGTGGCACGTCGCTGCTCGGCGGCCGCTTCAGCCTCGCGGGTTCCGTGCTTGGTGCGCTGATCATCCAGACGCTCACCTACACGACGTATTCGATCGGCGTGCCACCGGAGGCGACACTCGTCGTGAAGGCGCTCGTCGTGATCGTCGTGACGCTGATCCAGTCGGACGCGGCGCGCGCGCTGGTGATCCAGCGTGCGTCGCGGCTGCTGTCTTCCACCCGTTCACGCGCCACCACCGGAGCCACGCCGCGATGAACCGATTCTTCGCATCGCTTACCGACCCGCGCACGCTGCCGATCGTCGTGACGATCGTGCTGTTCGCCGCACTGTTCGGCTTCGGATCCGTGATGTATACGGGCTTTTTCTCGATGCAGGTGCTGACCGGGCTGCTCGTCGACAACGCGTTCCTGCTGATCGTCGCGATCGGGATGACGTTCGTGATCGTGTCGGGCGGTATCGACCTGTCGGTCGGCTCGGTCGTTGCGCTGACAACGATATTCTGCGCGGTCGGCGCTGAACGATTGCACTGGCCCGTCTGGGCGATCGTGCCGCTCGTGCTCGTGTTCGGCGCGCTGTACGGCGGGGCGATGGGCGCGCTGATTCATTACTTCAGGTTGCAGCCGTTCATCGTCACGCTCGCCGGGATGTTTCTCGCGCGCGGCGCATGCTTCCTCATCACGACGCAGTCGATCACGATCAACGAGCCGACCTTCCATGCGCTCGCGGGCGTCAGCATGCCGGTCGGCGGCGGGACGCTGAGCGCCGGCGCGCTGATTGCGCTCGCGACGCTGGCCGCCGCGATCTACGTCGCGCATTTCACGCGCTTCGGCCGTAACGTGTATGCGGTTGGTGGCAACGAGCGATCGGCGCTGCTGATGGGGTTGCCGGTCGCGCGCACGAAGGTCGGCGTGTATGCGCTGAGCGGCTTCTGTTCGGCGCTCGGCGGCGTGGTGTTCACGTTGTACGTGCTGTCCGGCTACGGGCTGCAGGCGCAGGGGATGGAGCTCGACGCGATCGCCGCGACCGTGATCGGCGGCACGCTGCTCACGGGCGGTGTGGGGTACGTGATCGGGTCGGTGTTCGGCGTCGGTATCCTCGGCACGATCCAGGTGCTCATCACGTTCGACGGCACGCTGAGTTCGTGGTGGACGCGGATCGTGATCGGCGCGCTGCTGTGCGTGTTCTGTCTGCTGCAGCGGGTCATCGAGCGGCACGCGGCGCGGCGGCGTAGCGGTGGGACCGGGCTCGATCCGAAACGGCGGAAGCGGGAAGTCGCGCAGGCCGGGTCAGCCGCGCCGGGTGACGATGCGGCGCTGGTGTCGACGATGCGGCGGTTGTGGCGGTTCACGCCGTCGGCGGCGCGCCGGTGACGAATACGCAGGTCCGGCCATATCCCTATCCCGTTCGGCGTTGAACGACGCATCGGCGATGCCGACAGGTTTTGGCGACTCGGCCGGCCGCTCGATCGCGTGCAGGTCCAGCGCATCGAGCGGATCACGTACCGCCTGCACGAACGCCGCATGCGTGCAGGCCGAGTCTTTCCACGATATCGGCAAGGCGGCCATTGCTGGCGAGCACGGCCGGTTCGTCGAACGCAGCGCCGGTCTTGCCGGCGCGCGTAAGCGACGATTAGAACCGATGACGCAGCCCGAGATTGACCAGGGCCTGCTTTTTCGTGCCGTTGTAGCCGTATGAACCGATCGACGCCTGTGCCGGCATCGCACCGCCGGCGCCGTCAGCGGTATTCCCGCTTGCATGCTGATAGGCGGCCGTCATGTATACATCCGTACGCTTCGACAGGTTGTAATCGGCACCGACGGATGCCTGGTGGTAGTTCGCCGCGGTGTCGCCGCCCGACTTCGTGAAGCTGTAACCGACCCCGACGAGCAGCGCCGCGGACGCCTGGTAGTTCAGGAAGCCTTGGGCGGTATTGTAGTGTTCGTTCTTCGCGAACACCGACGCACCGTCGCGTCGATATTGCGCGTTGCTGTAGCCGGCGCCCACGGTGAACGCACCGAGCACATACTGACCGGCCACGCGAGCGATGCCGATTGAATGGGCCGTCTGGTAGCCGGTATTGATTGCGCTGTCGAACGTGCCGTCCGACGTGCTCGACCATGTCGTGCGACTGCCCGTGACGGGATTCGCGTTGGCTGCATAGAAGTAGCCGCCGGCGAGGCTCAGCGGACCGTTGCTGTACGACACGCCGGCCGAATACGATTGCTTCGAGCCGGTGCTGCCCGCGACACCGCCCAGCGAGTACATCGCTTCGAACTGGAGTCCGGCGATGACGGGCGACGTGTATTTGATTGCGTTGTCGACGCGGAAGCTGTTGTCGTAGTTGTCGACATCGCCGGCGGTGGCGAACACGCTGCCGAAGTAGTTGTCGGCGGTGATCGGCTGCACGAGATCGATCAGCGGATCATATTGGCGACCGAGCGTGATCGAGCCATACCGATTGCTGGTCAGCCCGACATAGGCCTGGCGGCCGAACATGCGGCTACCCTGACCGAGGCCGCCCGTACTCGGATTGAAACCGTTTTCCAGCTGGAAGATCGCCGCCAGGCCACCGCCGAGATCTTCCGAACCCTTGAGCCCCCAACGGCTGCCGGACAGATTGCCGGCGCTGCTGTTGCCGAGCGCCCAAAGGTTCTTGCCGCCATCGGCGTTGCGCACGTACGTGATCGACGTATCGATCGTCCCGTACAGCGTCACGCTCGACTGCGCGTGGGCTACGCCGGCCATCGCGACCGACGCGGTCGCAAGTACAGGAAAAATAGCGTGTTTCATGGTCTCTCCTTTTGTGTAAGCATGCCTGCGTTCAAATGAACGGAAGCAGACTACATCGAGAGATTTCGAATGCGAAATTAAAAAGGCGCGGTGTCTCTAAAAAATAACGGAGGATAATGCGTTTCGGCTTCTGCAGATCGGTCGAATTGACGATGCTTTTGATCGAAGTGGAGTGTGCGGAGAGATTGAAGCGAGCATTTTTTGATGGATGAATGAAAGTGAAGCGGCTCGATATAGTCGCGATACGTCAATGGTTTGATTGAATCGGACTTCGTCGATTTTTTGGAACGATTTTCGATTTTATGATTGGCGAGCTGGGGGCGAGTCGGCACGGAGTCGGCACGGAGTCGGCACGGAGTCGGCACTCACGTTTGTCGTGCAGCCTCATCGTCAGGGGTATGTGCCGACTCGTCGGGAAATCGCACCGTGGCGTATCGGAAGATCCGGGGCGAGACGTGTGCGGAATCGGGCCGGTAAGGAAACTGTATCGAGTGATGGTGGTGCTGACACGCTCATTTCCCAGGCTGGCGTGCAATGCGTGCCGCATGCTATGGCGCTACAGGCACTGGGGTATGAATCTCATGGTTCACTCCGCGAACGACGCCATCCGGAAAAGGAGACGTTTTCAAGCGGCGTGTCGCATTGGAAAATTCCGGTTATGGGTGTTGCAGATGCTGGAATCAGTGTCCGGCAGATTCGAACACGATGGCGAATCGATAATCGCCGAACGATGCGTGAGATCGACGTGCGGGCCGCCCGTCCGATTGAATGGCGTGCGCAAAGCCTGTTCGATGACGCTTCGCAGTGAGCGCAATCATCGCGGTTGAAGTCATGCCGGCAGGAATTCGATTTCCGAGTGTGATCGATTGAGGAGGGCGCCGCCACGCGTCGGATATCGATGCGCACGTCGCACGATCATACCCGTAGCGATTCGCTATCCTGATTGATTGGCAAGGCAACATCTTCGAGTCACGTGTCACCGCATGCGCCATCGGATGCCGTTCGGGCACTGCGACGCGTATCGTCCACCGCCTGACGAGTGCATGCGGCCCGTAGGCGAACAGTGTATGCGTCGCACCGGCACCGCCGCGAGAGGAACGAAGTCCCGTTTCAGTGGCGGAATGAGCTTCGTACGATTGACGCCTGGCAAATATCACGATCGGCTGGCGGCAGATCCGCAGGTTTCGGAAACCGATGGCCCTGGTGGTGTGACGTGCAGGCCTTGGCGCACGTCGGGTTTAATATTACGAAATATTGGAGAATTCCCATCCGTGCGTATTTATCTGATGAAATGAGGCTATCATCGGTAAATATGGTTTTGAATGCATATGGAAAAATTTTCTTAATATGGCAAACGTTAAAACGCTTGCCATTTATGATTTTTTTGTATCGCGCTTGTATGGCAAAGTTTGCAAGGTAATATCCCCTCCCGCAGAAGGTTGCATTGCGCTCATTTTTGTCTCTTCCACTTCGACTGTCGAGGCGGCGGACGAAGCGAACGGGGCCACTCCTTGTGACCAATAGCGTCATGTTTTGTCCGGAATTGAACGCATGTTCTATTTCGAGCATGAAACATGCGCTGTACCATGTGTTGCAAAAATGTTACGTCAATGATCTGGAGCAAACCTTCGTAACTTTGTGCCGCCACGCCAGCCCCTATTCTTGATTATCAACCAGTAATTGGTTCCACATCATCGCCTTGATTGATTCCGTCAACAATGAGGCGGGATCGGACACCGACGGAACGGCCGACGATTTAGCCGCATATGATGCGCTGCAGAAAATGCAAAAAATTGTTAAGAGGCCGAGATGATGCAAATAGTGCCGAACGATACGACTACGGGGTTCAGAGTGAGCGGTGACCGGGGAAGAAGCGTCGGTCGTCGGCCGGACAGCGTCATCATCCTGCTGCTCGACGGCTTTTCAATTATGCAAATGGGCAGGCTGGCCGCGGTATTCGAGCTTGCAAATCAGCTCGAAGGCGTGAATGTCGCGTTTGCCGATCGCTATGAATTGCGGCTTTATTCCAGTCACGGTGGCGCTGTTCGTTCGTCGTCGGGTGTACAGATCTGGACGGAAGCGGCTCGGCCGCTCGATGCGAGCAGTGTGAAGGCCATGTTCGTGCTCGGTGGACAGGGGCGCGCAGGCGGCCTCGACGATGCGTTCATCAGCTGGTTGCAGCATGCCCATCAGCGCGCCCGCGTGGTCAAGGGCGATAATGCCGGCGCCGAAATGCTGGCGGCGATTCGCCTGAACCAGAAAGTTCCGGAGGTCGTACCGCAAGCGGCGCTTGCCGTTGGCGGTATGGGTGAATCGGGGCCATCCGACGACGATGGTGAAGGCATGTTTGCGGCCGCGTTGTCGATCGTCGTGCGTGACGCTGGCTACGAAGTCGCGCAAGAGATCGTCTCGTACATGATGCCGGGGGCGAACAGGAAATTCGCGAGCGTTCTGTTCGGGGCGCAGGAGGCGCGAGCCAGTGAATTGATTCGCGCGGCCGCACAACATCTTCGGGCGAACAGTGCGAATCGCATCTCGATCGCCAATGCAGCGCAGGCCGCAGCGATGAGTGAGCGGAATTTCCTGCGGCGCTTCAAGAACGAAATCGGCGTGACGCCAACCGAATTCGTGCTGCGGGTGCGGCTCGAAAAGGCGTGCTCCATGCTGGTCGAGACGGATTTGCCCGCCGACAAGGTCGCGCGGCGAGTCGGCCTCGGCAGTGGAGACCGGCTGGCCAAGCTTTTCCGCCAGCATCTGTCGATGTCGCCGACGGAGTATCGCGCGGCCGCTCGGGACAGAATGTTCTCATCGGTCGGCGGGTCGGACATGCGCAACGGGACATCGTCGCTTTGACGCCCGCGCCGGGATAACGACCGGCGTTGGGTCGCCGATTTGTCCGTGGGAGCAGCGCCAGCCCGATTTCAGGCGGACGTGCCGAAGTAGGTTCGCGTATTCGAATGGACCGTTTGATCGGCGACGATCTCGTCGGCGGTCGCCCATCGGTAGGCAGTGTGCTGCGCGTTCGGCAGCGACACGAGGTCGAACTTGCCCCGCAGCTTGTATCCCATCACGACATAGTGCGTCGAGATGCCTGGTTCGCCGCCAAAGTTGTCTTCGTAGAGGTGATCGTAGATGCCGATCAGTTCTGCATCGGCGCGTTCCAGACCGCTGCATCCGAGTTCGTCGCGCGCGATACGATTGAATGCATCGTCGAGACGTTCATTCTTGCGAATCCGGCCGCCCGGCACGAACCAGAAACCTTGTGCGGGACGATTGACACGGTGACCGAGTAGATACGCGCCATCGCCATTCGATATGATCAGGTCGATCGCAACGAGCGGGGTCGCGTCGACGACGCGCAAGAAAGTGTCCAGCGGAAGCATGGCGGATGGGCTCCTGGAAGTCTGTCGAAGTGCACCGGCGTCGTTGCGCGTTCGAGGCGACTCGGTCACGGCAATGACATGCCAGCTTCGTCGATGAGCGAACTGCGGATGTCCGTGTGCACGCATCTCATCATGGCTAGTCGAGATTGCGCTCGTCGGCCAAAACACCGAAGCAATCCGCCAATTGCAGGAAGCGGATCGGGTGTGACGGCGCAATGCCCGTCGAGAAACGTGTGCGCGTGCATCAATACAATTTCATTCGGCCATGATCGTGGTCGAAGCCGCCATCTCGTTTTGAAACGGTCGATTCGACGTTACGCTTTTGTCTGGCCTTTCGAGGAGACGCGTTCACCCCGGAACTCTCCTCGGAATTTTGCCTGCGTGCCGTGTGGCACGCAGGCCTTTTTATTCATCACGGGTCGAGTTGCACGTACCGCGAATGTCAGTCGCCGTCGTTCGAGTCGTGGATCCGAAATACGGTACATGCCGCTTGGCTTCGAATATTGCGAAGCAGTCCGAATTTTGTTGCGCCAGTGTCGCGCTTCGCGTCGCGCTTCGCGTCGCGCGTCACCCGAAGGAAACGTACGGTAACTGGTTGGCGGAATCGTCGGATCAATTGTCATGTCCGGCATGCTGCATTGCAATGTACGCTATCGGCATCGAACCGCGCGCCATCTGATGCGCGGTATCTTGCCGAAAACGGAGCATCGCCGCCATGAACGTCGCGCTTCTGATCTTCTCGAGGATCTGTTTCGTCTGGATTCTCGTCTACCTCGTCTTCAGCACCGCGTCGGGTCTTTGGGCCGGCGCACGACATGGTCAGGGGCTGCTGCTGCTCGAATTTCAGTCGCGCCGGGCTCGCGGCTCGCGTGAGGTGGCGCGAGCTCGAATCTTGAAAAAGATGGCGCTGTCGGCGCTGTTTGCGTTACCCGTGGCGATTGCGTCGCTCGTTGCGAGCGCGGTGATGTCGTAGACGCCCGACTCGCGTGTGCGTCGTCACGCGGCTGGAGCAAGCACCAGCCGGCCCGAACTCAAAAAAATACAAGGAACTGAAGGCGGCGGATTGCTGCATCGCGTCGTCAGCGTGTTTCGCCAGGCGCCGGGCTGGCGGATCCGGGCTAATCGGCTTCGCGCGGCACCCGTGGCCGAATACGACGCATCGATGCAGGCTGATCGTCAACGACGCCGATCCCGTTGCGCCACCGTACCGTCGAGTTCCAGGGCCGAATCGACTTCTCCACGACGATGCCCGCCGACACATGATCATGTCGCACCACATTGCTTGCTGTCGTGATTCATGCACGACGGCGCCCCGCACCTTGCCGAACGCCTGACCTTCCGTGGGGCGCATCACGACGCTTCGATCACCGAATGACTGCCATCGAATATCACTCGCTCGTCATGCGAGCGCCGCTGTTTCTGCAAGCTCTTCGTCATCCGTTTCGCTGTGTCGAGGTAGTCAGAAACCGCCAACATTTGGCCGATCAGGGAAATCCCGCAGACTAATCCGACGACTGTTTGTTCGAATCGGCCAGTGTTTAAACGCCATTCGGCGCCCTCGGTATGATGCGTCGCAACGGAGCAAAAAACGTCGATCCAGAACGACCGAAGTTGATTGGACTGATTGTCCGAGAGCACGCCATGACGCACACGAGTGTCGATCATTCGGGAGATGAAGCGGCAGCAGATATTGGGGGAAAGCAGTCACGCAGGAATCGGGATATTGGCGTTGTCGTCTTCGAGGGGTTCTCGTTGTTCGCGGCGGGCGCGGTATTCGAGGTGTTCGAAGTAGCCAATGAAATCTATGCGCCGCGCGCGACAGGGCTTCCGCTGTACGACATTCGCTTCTATTCGTCGAAAGGTGGAAACATCGTTTGGTCGTCGGCCATCAGCGTGCGGACATTCGCATGCGATGCGGGCTCGGCGCACGCATTCGATGCGCTATTCGTCGCGGGTGGAGAAGGTGCGCGTCGCGCGTCGCGCGACGCCCGGGTGATCGACTGGTTGCGGATCGTGCTGCCGAAGGCGGGCATGGTCGAGACGATCGGTGAAGGCAGGATGTTGATCGATGCGGCGCTGAATGGTTCGCATGTGATCGATGCCGTGGATGCGGTGCGCGTGGGTCGCGGCGGCTACGAGCCTGTAACAGCCGCATTGGCGCTCATCGAACGCGACCTGGGTGGCGACGCGGTGCGAGGCATTGCGGCGCGGCTCGCGCTGAGCGACGCATTCGAGCCGGCCGAGCAGGAGGGTGAAGTGCGCAGTGGCACGCCTGCCGACCGGGTCCGCGCGACGGCGAGCTGGTTGCGCAGGAACTGTGGAAGAGCCATATCCGTCAGCGATGCGGTGCGGGTTGCCGCAATGAGCGAACGGAACTTCCTGCGGCATTTCAAGCAGGAAATCGGCGTGACGCCGTCCGAATTTCTGCTGCAGGTTCGCCTGGAGCGCACGGTGCAGATGTTGATGGAAACCGATTTGCCGATCGGCACGATCGCGCGGCAATGCGGGTGGGGGAACGGTGATCGCCTGGCCAAAATTTTTCGGCGGCACCTCGACGTGACACCCTCGGAATACCGGTTCCAGGCACGCTCGAGCCAGACGGAACTGGAGTTGTAGAGAAGGCTGGATAAGCTTCGGCGAAGGGACGGAGCTCATTCCCGGATTTTCAGATCGAATCATTGCCTGAGAGAATAGGAGTGCAGATTATGTCGGCATCCATCGAAACAGAGCGCGGCGAAACAGGATCGATCGGCTCAGGTCGCGCCGACACCGTCGACGTGAAAGTCAGCGTCGCGCCCGTCGTTCTCGCGGGCGGATCGGGGTCGCGCTTGTGGCCCATGTCGCGCGAACAGTATCCGAAGCAGTTGATCGGCGTACTGGGTGCGGATTCTCTGCTGCAGGCAACCGTCCAGCGAATGACGGGTTTTTCGATCGAAGAAGGCGATGTATCGGCGCCGATCGTCGTTTGCGGCGACGAGCATCGTTTCGTCACGGCGGAGCAGCTTCGGGCAAGCGGACTCGATGCCCGCGTCATCGTTGAGCCGGCCCGACGCGATACGGCGCCCGCGCTGACGCTGGCGGTCGCTGCCGCCAGTGCGGACGGGAAAGACGCGATCGTCGTCGCGATGCCGGCCGATCACGCCATTGCCGATACCGCCGCGTTTCACCGTGCGATTGCACTCGCGGTGGAGCATGCGCGGCGCGGCGCGATCGCGACGCTTGGCGTGCCGCCGACCCGGCCCGATTCGGGGTTCGGCTATATCAAGATCGGCGAGGCCCTTGGTGCCGGTGCGCACCGCATCGAGCGATTCGTCGAGAAGCCGGCCGCCGAACTCGCGGCGCAGTACGTCGAGTCGGGTTCGTACTGGTGGAACAGCGGCATTTTCGTCGTGCGCGCGAGCGTCTGGCTCGACACGTTGCGCACGCTCCAGCCCGATATGCACGCCGCATGCCTCACGGCACACGTGCATGGCAAGCACGATGGCCCATTCTTCCGGCCGCATGAGGATGCCTTTCTTCAGTCGCCTTCGGATTCGATCGACTACGCGGTGATGGAACGCCTCGTGTCCGACGCGAGCCTGGTGGAGGGCGTGGTCGTGCCGCTCGATGCAGGCTGGTCGGATCTCGGCTCGTGGGATGCGGTTTGGGAGGCACTCGACAAGGATGCGGACGGCAACGTCGGGCGCGGCAAGGTCGTGTTCGAAGGTGCGACGTCGAGCTTCGTGCATTCGGAAGGGCGGCTCGTCGCATGTGTCGGCATGACCAATGCCGTCGTCGTGGAAACCGCAGATGCGGTGCTGGTGGCGGACCGCTCGCGCGTCCAGGACGTGAAGGGTCTCGTGAACCGGATCCGTGCGCAGCAGGCGCCGGAAGCCGACACGCACCGGAAGGTGCGTCGCCCGTGGGGCTACTACGACTCGATCGATCACGGCGCCCGATTCCAGGTCAAGCGCATCGTCGTGCATCCGGGCGGACGGTTGTCGCTTCAACTGCACCACCACCGTGCCGAGCACTGGATCGTCGTGAGCGGAACTGCACTCGTTACCCGCGGGGACGAGCAATTCATGCTCGGCGAAAACGAGTCCACCTTCATTCCGCTTGGTGTGACGCATCGGCTCGAGAACCCGGGAAAGTTGCCGCTCGAGCTCATCGAAGTGCAATCGGGATCGTATCTCGGCGAGGACGACATCGTGCGGTTCGACGATACGTACGGGCGCGCGTAATGCCCCGAATCGACTGTGATCGTTGGCGTCAGACGGGAGATTGAAATGTTCGGTCTACAAGGCTTGATGGCTCGAGTCGTGGATATCGCGTTGATCGTCGCCGGCTCGTTGCTTGCGTCGCAATTTCGCTATCAGACGGTTTCCGAGGGGCACTTCGACAGCGCACTCGTCACGTTTGCGATTGCGTTCACGCTGGTGCTGTTTCCGGTATTCGGCGTGTACGAATCGTGGCGGGGACGGTCGATGCTGAGGTTGAGCGGGAAGATCTCGCTCGCGTGGCTCGTCGTACAGGCGTGCGGGATCGTGTTGATGTTCTCGCTCCATCGCTCGGACGTGATCTCCAGGCTGTGGTTCGTGTACTGGACCGCGATGACCGGGAGTGCGCTGATCGCATCGCGAATCGTGACGCATCTGTTTCTGCGAAGTGTTCGTTATGCGGGCATCAACCTGCGCAGTGTCGCCGTGGTCGGACACGCTCAGCATTGCCAACAGGTGGTTAGAAACATCGAGGAGTCGCCGGCAAGCGGATTCCGGCCGGCAGCTGTATTCGACCTGCGCCCGGTTACCGCGAATCCCTCGCAGCGCGTGCCGGTATTCACAGAGCTCGATTCGTTCGCGCAGTTCGTCCGCGAGAACGGTGTTCAGGAAATCTGGCTTGCGCTGCCTTTGTCGGAGGAGGCGACCGTTCTGCGGTTCGTCAATACGTTCGGTGACGATCTCGTGAACATCCGCTTCATTCCCGATGTGCGCAGCGTCGCGCTGTTCGACGGCGCGATGATCGACCTCATCGGCGCGCCGGCGATCAATCTCGTGGCGTCGCCGCTACCGCGCCATGCGATGTGGCAGAAGGAGGTGTTCGATCGCCTGTTTGCTGCAGTCGCGCTGGTGGCGTTGATGCCGCTGATGGTGCTGATCGCCATCGCGGTGAAGTTGTCGTCGCGCGGGCCGGTGTTCTTCAAGCAATACCGCAAGGGTGCGGACGGGCGCAAGTTCCAGATACTGAAGTTCCGCACGATGCGCGTGCACGCCGAACAGGCTGGCGTCGTTACGCAGGCGACGAAGAGCGACTCGCGCATCACAAGGGTCGGGCGCTTTCTCAGACGAACCAGTCTCGACGAGCTGCCGCAGTTTCTTAACGTGCTGCGCGGGGAGATGTCAGTGGTCGGGCCGCGGCCGCATGCGATCGAGCACGATCGGCTTTATCAGAAAGTCGTCGATGGGTACATCCATCGTTATCGAATCAAGCCGGGGATTACCGGATGGGCCCAGGTGAACGGGTATCGCGGGGAAACCGATCGTCTCGAGAAGATGCAGAAGCGCGTCGAGTATGACCTTTATTACCTGCGGAACTGGTCGTTTGCGCTGGATATGCGGATCGTGTTGGCGACGGTGGCGAAGGGGTTGGTGAATGCGAATGCCTATTGAGCGGATATCCGGGAGTTCGCGCGTTCAGATGGATTCGAAATTTTCAGCGTGCGTTGTGCAACAACGTGCGTCCAGGGTAAACGGATGAAACTTGCGGAAAGTGTTTTGATGATGAGGACAACGACGCGAAGCGAGCGTGAAAGGTTTCGGTATCCGATCGGCCGCATGCCGGCGACGCTCCTGGTTGCATCATGCGCCGCACTGTCGGCTTGCACATTCGCACCCGGCATGCGGATGCAAGCGCCAGCGTCGATTGCCGTCACTGCAGCCGACAACCAGCATCCGGCAGCGCGAGCGGACGTACCCGTCACCGAAATTACGGTCGATCTGATCAGGCAGGTCAGGGAGCAGCGTCAGGAGGCTGGCACCCCTGAATATGCCGCGCTTTTTTCGAAGCCTGCACCGTACCTGATCGGCCCGGGTGATGTCCTGCAAATCACGGTGTGGGATCACCCGGAACTGGTCGAATCGCAAGGTCCCCAGCTTTCCACGCCGAGTTCGCGGCCGTTCGATCCCGCCCCGGGACACTTGGTGGATCAGAACGGCGACCTTCAGTTTCCGTATATCGGCAAGCTGCACGTCGCCTCGCTCCAACCCGAAGAGGTTCAGAAAAAGCTGACGGCCGCGCTGGCGAACGTGTTTCGCAATCCGCAGGTGACGGTACGCGTCGCATCGTTCCGGTCGAAGCAGATCTATGTGGATGGTGAAGTGCATACGCCCGGGGCAGTTCCGGTCAACGATGTACCGATGACGTTGTATGAGGCGGTAACGCGTGCCGGCGGATTCAGTGCCACAGCCGACCAGAGTCGAATGGTGCTCGTGCGTGGCGCGAAGTCTTATCCGATCAATCTCACTGCAATGCTCGCACGCGGGGAGAATCCGGCGCATGTCGTGCTTCGGAACGGCGATCTGCTGCGCGTGCTACCGCGCGATCAGAACGGCGTGTACGTGATGGGCGAGGTCAACAAGCCGATGACGGCCCTGCCGATGCGGGACGGGTCGCTTTCGCTCAGCGACGCGATCTCGCAGGCGGGCAGCATCAACGTCAACACGGCCGATGCCGCCCAAATGTATGTGATTCGTGGCGCGTTGAATGCCGAGCCGCATGTCTTTCATCTCGACGCACGTTCGCCTGTTGCGATGGTTTTGGCCAACCAGTTTCAGCTTCAGCCGAATGACGTCGTCTATGTCGATGGCAACGGTCTGGTTCGTCTGAACCGGGTGCTCAGTCTGCTGTTGCCGGCTGTGAATGCCGGACTGACGGCGGCGGTGGTGACGAAGTAATCGACACGTAGCCGAACGGATGCGGTGGGCGTTCGCGGCATTTCATCGAGCGAGCGGTTCCGAATTTCAGCAGGACATTTGCAAACCCCCAGGCGGCGAACAGGGGATGTGGAGTGAAAACATGACACGCAAGGTAGCGCTAATCACCGGTGTGACCGGACAGGACGGATCGTATCTGGCAGAGCTTTTGCTGGAAAAAGGTTACGAGGTGCATGGCATCAAACGCCGCGCGTCGCTGTTCAATACCGATCGTATCGACCATCTTTACCAGGATCCGCATGTATCGGATCGTCGATTCGTGCTGCACCACGGCGATTTGACGGACTCGACGAGCATCGTGCGCATTGTCCAGCGCGTTCAGCCCGACGAGATCTATAACCTTGCCGCACAGAGCCACGTCGCGGTGTCGTTCGAGGAACCCGAGTATACGGCGAACGCTGACGGTATCGGCGCGCTGCGCGTGCTCGAGGCGATTCGCATCCTGTCCCTCGAGGGAAAAACGCGCTTTTACCAGGCGTCGACATCCGAGCTCTACGGGCTCGTCCAGGAGACTCCGCAGCGCGAGACGACACCGTTCTACCCACGCAGCCCGTATGCCGTCGCCAAGCTTTACGCGTACTGGATCACCGTGAATTATCGCGAAGCCTATGGCCTCTATGCGTGCAACGGCATTCTTTTCAATCACGAATCTCCGGTGCGCGGCGAAACCTTCGTGACGAGAAAGATTACCCGCGCACTGTCGCGCATCGCGGCGGGCCTGCAGGATTGCCTGTATCTCGGCAACCTGTCCGCCCTGCGCGACTGGGGGCATGCGCGCGACTACGTCGAGATGCAATGGCTGATGCTCCAGCAGGAGCAGGCGGAAGACTTCGTCATTGCGACGGGAATCCAGCACAGTGTTCGAAAGTTCGTCGAATGCGCGGCACTCGAATTGGGAATTGTTCTGCGATTCGAAGGATCGGGTGTCGACGAGATTGCTATTGTGGATGCGGTCGAGAATGCCGAGCTCAAGGTTAAGCGAGGCGACGTGATCGTGCGTGTCGATCCGCGCTACTTCCGTCCAACGGAAGTTGAAACTCTGCTCGGCGATGCCACGAATGCGCGAAAGAAACTCGGGTGGACGCCCAAGATTTCTTTCGAGGACTTGGTAAAGGAAATGGTCCGTGCCGACTATCAGGCGGCAAAACGCGATGCATTGATCAAACTGGCCGGTTTCACGGCATTCGCATACAACGAGTAACGAAATGGGCGAGCACATCAGAGTATTCGTCGCGGGCCACAATGGCATGGTCGGACGTGCGATCGTCCGCCGGCTGTCGGCAATGAAATCCTGCACGGTCGTCACTCGCACGCGAGCGGAACTCGATCTCGCCGACGGCGACGCGGTCGAGGCGTTCTTCCAGAGCGAGGCGATCGACCACGTGTACCTGGCGGCGGCCAAGGTTGGTGGCATCCAGGCCAACGCGGTGTATCCGGCCGATTTCATCTATGACAATCTCATGATCGCGGCGAACGTCATTCACCATGCGTATCGCGCAGCTGTTCATAGGCTGATGTTCTTCGGCTCATCATGCATTTATCCGAAATTCTCCGAGCAGCCGATCCCGGAACACGCCCTGCTTTCCGGGTATCTCGAGCCGACCAACGAACCGTATGCGATTGCCAAGATAGCAGGACTCAAGCTTTGCGAGAGCTACAACAGGCAGTATGGCACCGACTTTCGCAGCGTCATGCCAACCAACCTGTACGGTCCGGGCGACAACTACCATGCGGAGAACAGTCACGTGGTGCCGGCGCTGATACGCAGGATGCATGAAGCGAAGACCGGCGGCAGCGCATCGGTGACGGTCTGGGGCAGCGGGAACCCGAAACGCGAGCTGCTCTACGTGGACGATCTCGCGACTGCCGCCGTGGCCATCATGCAGATCCCGGCGGATGAGTGGAAGCATGCGAGACGGCCACCGACCGCGCATATCAACGTTGGCACCGGTGTGGACCTGTCGATCGCCGATCTGGCTCGGACGATCGCCAAGGTCGTCGGATTCGACGGCGAGATCGTCTTCGACACGTCGAAGCCGGATGGCACTCCCCGGAAGCTTCTCGATGTGGGCGAACTCCATTCGCTCGGAATACGCGCTACAACTGGCCTCAAAGAGGGGCTGGCCATCGCGTACGCGGATTATCAGGCGAGATACGCGGAATTCGCGACGTCGTAGAACGCAGCGTGCGGCCAGCGTGCCGGGATGGCCAAGGTCGCGTGCCGTCATGCGCCTCCGGTTGCCTCGGAGCATTTCCATCGTGATGTGTCTGACGTGTCGCAGTGGGCGTCCGGCGTAACTCAGGACGATACCGGGAAATATCGATGATTCGATCCATTTTGGTTGTCTGTATCGGAAATATATGTCGCAGCCCGATGGCCGAGGCCATGCTGGCGAGCGAGCTTCCGGATTGCATCGTGCAATCCGCGGGTGTGGGCGCGCTGGTCGGGGAGCAGGCGGACCCAGTCGCCAGGGAATTGATGAGGGCGAGAGGCCTCGACATCGAAGGTCATCGTGCACGGCAACTGCTGCGCTCGCATTGCATGCACGCCGATCTATTGCTCGTTATGGACATGGAGCAGAAGCGCTATGTCGAAAGGTTGAATCCCCTGTCGAGAGGGCGGGTGTTTCGCCTGGGGGAATTCGGCGATGCCGATATTCAAGATCCGTTCAGGCGCGGTCGGGAGGCGTTCGAGACGGCCCTCGACTCGATCGAACAAGGCGTGAGCGCGTGGTCGGAAAGGATTGCGACTACAGGCCGGCGCGTCACGGAACCGGATGCACTGCAGACGCGGTGAGCGGCTGGCATCCCGGCAAGGCCGGTGAAGGGATGAAAGGCCCCGATTCGGACACGTTTCAGCAACTCAACCAATTGAACCAAGCCCATGCAAGAAGCAGATGAATTCCTGTCCAAGCAACGCAGTTCCCCAGCCGAGGAAAGCCCGAGTCTCGGCGAGCACCTGGCCGCGCTGCTGGAATATAGGAACGTAATTCTCGCGTTCGCGCTCGGTGCAGCGTTGCTGGGCGCCGTGTATGCGTTGATCACGAAACCTACCTACGAGTCGAACATCGTGGTGCAGGTCGAAGAGAACGGCAATTCCATCGGGTCGGCTCTGGGCGATCTGGCAAGCATGTTCGAACTGAAGACGGCTGCTACGACGGAGATCGAGATTCTGAGGTCACGCATGATCCTCGGTCCCACCGTGGATGCAGTGCATCTGGATATCGACGCGAAGCCGACCTATTTCCCGCTGTTTGGCCGTTTCCTCGCGTCACGGTTGCCGGTGCCCGTCGATGGAGCGCCTCGCCTGAACCTGCCTTCCTTCGCATGGGGGAACGAGGCAATCGAAGTCACGCAGATGGAGGTGCCGTCGCAGTACAACGGTCGCATCTGGACGGTGACCGCGCTGCCGAACGGCCAGTACGGCCTACGTTCTCCCGACGACGAGGCGGTGGCTGATCATTGCGACGTCGGCAACGTGTGCCGTGCGTCGGTCCCGGGCGGCGTGGTCACGGTTAAAGTCGAGCGCCTCGTCGGCCGGCCGGGGACGCGATTTCAGCTCGTTCACTCGAAGCGTCTCGATGTCATCACGCGACTTCAGAAGTCTCTCAACATCTCGGAGCAAGGGAAAGATTCTGGCATCATCAGCACGGTCTGGCGCAGCGACGATCCGCACAAGACCCAGGCGGTGCTAAACGAGATTGCGCGGCGGTATGTCAAACAGAACGTCGACAGAAAGTCCGAGGAAGCCGACAACATGATTCGGTTCCTCGACCGCCAGTTGCCGGGGTTGAAGGACAATCTGACGAAGGCGGAAACGAAATACAACAATTACAGGACGAAAAATACCATCGTCGATCTGCCCGTCGAGGCGCAGAGCTTGCTGAATCAGATCGTGCAGGCGGAGGTTCAGAAGAGCCAGCTCGTGCTTCAACGTGACCAGTTGCTTCAACGTTTCACTCGGCAGCATCCGGACGTCGACGCGGTCAATCGACAGCTCGATACCGTCAACGCTCGGATCGCCGGATTCAACCAGCGACTGAAAGCGATTCCGGCCAATGAGCAGGATACCGTCGGCCTCGCTCGTGACGCAATGGTTGCCCAGGAAATCTATACCACGCTGCTCAACAACGTTGAGCAATTGAGGGTGCTGAAGGCGGGCAAGACCGGCAACGTCCGTCTGCTTGACGGCGCGGAGTTGATTACAGTGCCGGTATGGCCGCGTCCCGGCCTGATCATCCTCGTGGCCACGACGCTCGGCATATTCCTCGGGCTGGTCACCGCCTTCGCGTTCAAGGCGTTGCGCAGCGGCATCGAGGATCCGGCAGAAGTGGAAGACAAGTTCGGGATTCCGGTCTATGCGACGATTCCGCATAGTGAGCGACAGTCGACGTTCGGACGAGTCGAGAGATCGGGCGGCAGCGATACGCCGTTGCTGGCCAAGGCCGCACCGACCGACCTCGCCGTCGAAGCCATCCGCAGCTTGCGCACTGCACTGCAGTTCGCTCAATTCGACGCCAAAAACAACATTCTTATGCTGACCGGCCCCGCGCCGGGCGTGGGCAAGTCGTTCATTGCCATCAACCTCGCCGCACTGATGGCGAGTACGGGAAAGAGAGTATTGCTGATCGACGGCGATCTCCGTCGCGGATACCTGCACCGTTACGTCGGTGCGGCGCGAGGGCGCGGATTGACGGAGTTGATCAGATCAGGTGGAGATGTCGGCGAATTCATTCAGCGCGATACGCTCGTGAACGGACTTGACTTCATGCCTACCGGTGAACTGCCGCCGAATGCGGCCGAGCTGCTGCTGCATCCCAACTTCGAGAAGGTGTTGAATCAGCTGTCGTCCCGATACGACAACGTCATTGTCGATACCCCGCCGGTTCTGGCCGTCACGGACCCAGCCATCGTCGGCCGCTATGCGGGTGTGACGCTGCTGGTGTTGCGCTTCGGCGCGAATCCGCCGCGAGAAGTGGAAATGGCAATCAAGCAGTTGCGCCAGGGGGGCGGGACGCTGAAAGGCGTGATCTTTAACGATCTCCCTCTGAACACCGGGGGGTATGCATACGGGAAATACAAGTACGCGTACCAGTACGAATACGCACCGCGGCAATGATTTCAAGACCGGGCCTGGACGACGCGCCTTGCCCGGCTATCGATTCGAACCCACCATGTTGGCACAGCGCATCATCAAGGCATTTCTCGCTCACGGCCTCGGACAGGCCGTGAGTGTTTTCGCTCAGATCGTATCGGTTCCCTTGTTTCTGTCGGTGTGGGGCGCGGCGAAATACGGGGAATGGATTCTCATCTCGACTATTCCCACCTACCTCGCGTTGAGCGACCTGGGCCTGTCGACTGTAGCGGCGAATGAGATGGACCAGTTGGCGGCAGTCGGAGATCACGAACGACTTCAGCTGATTTACCGGACGCTCGCTGCCACGGTCGCGATGTTCGTGCTTGCCGTGCTGATCGTCTCGGGAGCGGCGTGGTGGATCCTGGGCGCGGGTGGCCACGTGTTCCGGTATATGTCGGGGGACGAGGTTAGGTTCGTGGCGCTGATTTTGATTGGAGACGTATGCCTGAGCGTGATGTATGGCCCCCAGACAGCCGCGTTGCGAAGTGCCAATTGCTATGCACTGTCCGTCGGTATTCTGAACGTGACGCGCTTTGTCGCGCTGGCATTCGGGTTGGTCGCGCTAGTGATATTCAAGACACCGATTGCGGTCGCCACCGGCATGCTCGTCGCGCGCATTGCCGGTTTCGCCGCGCAGCAGATCGTGAAGAAGCGATATTGCCCTTGGGCTACGCTGCTTCCATTGACGATCGACTGGGCGTGGCTCAGGAAATCGCTGGTTCCATCCCTGGCTTTCCTCGGATTCCCGCTCAGCAACGGACTGAATTTCCAGGGGATCCTTTGGGTGATCGGGACGGCACTCGGTCCGGCGCAGGTGGCGGCGTTTTCCACGATGCGAACGCTTACGCGAGTAGCCGTGCAAATGATGAACCTGTTGTCAAACTCGGTCTGGTCGGAAGTGTCGAAGCTTGCCGCCGTCGGCAGAAAGGGCGACGTCATACGTATCAAGCGCAGACTGACGATCGTCACGATGGCTGTCGCGGGTTCGGTCGGTATCGCAATGAGCGCGTACGGAGAGCGGTTTTATGCAGCCTGGACGGGCAAGCACGTCGTTTTCGATTCGACGCTGTTCGACATCCTGTTGCTGTCGATGGTCGCGAATTCACTGTGGCAATCGGCTTCCATCTTCGTGATTGCGATCAATCGCCATATCCGCTTTGCGTTCGCCTATTTGCTCGCTGCCAGCATTGCGATCGTCGCCGGGCTGTTCGCCGTGCGCCATGGGGGACTCGTATCCGTCGCGATCTGTCTGCTGGGGCTCGACGTATTCCTGGTTCTCTTCGGCGAATACGAGGTATTTCAAGAGTATCGCGAGAAGGAATATGAAGGTTCTGTTCTTGATCGGTAGCATCGGCGATTACCATACCGCGCGCTTGAACGATGCGGAACGCCGTCTCGTGCAGGAAAACGTCGACTTTCGCGTGCTGGTGATGAATCGCAAATCGACGGATTACCTGCATCGAGACGCACAGCGCCCCGGATGCGATGCGCCGCAAAGCGGCTGGCGGTACGTGACGAAGGAACGCGCGCGGTACACGCGGCCGACATTCCTCGCGTGCCTGTTCAGGGAAATCGTTCGTGAGAAGCCGGACATGATCGTGACCATCGGATACAACTTTCCATATTCGATCGTCGGGCTGATCTACCGGTGGTTGACGCGCGGAACAAAAATCGTGTTTTGCGCCGACAGCAAGTTCGACGACGGTGTGCGCCGGCCGGGCCGCGAGCTCCTCAAGGCCCGGCTTGCGTGCCTGTATGACGGCGCGATAGTGGCAGGGCGTCGGCAGCGTCAGTACTTCCAGTTCCTTGGCATCCCGGCGGAGCGCATCCACGTCGGCTACGACGTGGTCGACAACAGCCGGTTCACGAAAGCCGCAGCCGCGGCCCGCGTCCGGCCCGACGAGCTTCGCATGCAGATGGGATTGCCGGAAAAGTACATCGTTTGCGTGTCGCGTCTGGTGGCTCGCAAGCGTGTCGACAAAGTCATCGACGCGTACGCGCGTTCGCGGGCAAGGACGATCGGTGTTTCGCTGCTAATCATAGGCGCCGGTGAACTCGAGGCTTCGCTGCGCGCGCGCTGCGAGCGCCTCGGAATCGCGCGCGACGTCGTGTTCAAAGGGCTGGTTCCCAATCAGGACATGCCGGTTTTCCTGTCGCTTGCCAATTTCTTGATGCTGTTGAGTGACTATGACCAGTGGGGCCTGTGTCTGAACGAGGCGCTCGCGTGTGGGACGCCCGTATTGTGCAGCGACGGCTGCGGGGCTGCACACGAACTGGTCCGACACGGCGAGAACGGGTTCGTCACGGATGGAACGGATGCAGACATTGACCGCGGCGTCGCGACACTGCTTGACGACCAGAAGCTGTCCGCGCTCAGGCGCAACTTTCCGTGGAATCTCGATGACTGGAATTTGCAGCGGTTTTCCGAAAATGTGTTGAACTTCGCGAACGGGTTCTCGAAATGCAAGTGAATCATGTCGTTGTGGCCAATGTCTTTGGCGCGGTGAACAAAGGCGATGCGGCGCTCATCGAGGTGTGTATCGACGAAATCCTCGAAGCCTATCCGAACGCATCTCTCAGCGGTATCGCATACCAGCCGTCGACGCAACGCGCCCATCTGCCGCGGGTGACGTGGCACGAACGGCTCGGGAACTGCGTATCGAAGCATGTGTGGCGCCGCCGTCTGTGCAATGTCGTTCGCCAGGGCATCACGATCTGCTATGTGTCGTTGGGACGACCGTGGCTGCTCGGCTGGCTGATTCCGGTCGAGCAACGACGTGCCATCGATGCGCTCTGGAAAGCCGACGTCGTCGTCAGTTGTCCGGGCGGCTATCTTGAGGACTCCAATCCGTCGTACTACGCCAATCTGATCCAGATCTGGGCGGCTTCGAAATTCGGCGCCACCGTGGTTCTGGCGCCGCAGAGCGTCGGTCCGATCCGCTCCAGGCGCGGCCGGTGGTTTGCTGCAAAGGTGCTCGCGAAAGCATCCCTCATCTGCGTGCGGGAAAGCGAGTCGTACCATTTTGTCGTCGAGACGCTCGCATTGCCGGCAGCGCGGGTGGCCAGAACGGGCGATCTTGCTTTTTGGCATGCAGCGACACCGGCCGCGACCGCATCGATGAAAGCGGAACTCGGAATCGAGCCAGACGAGCCTTACATTGCTGTCTCGGTGATCGAATGGGCGTTTCCGCTTGCCGCCGACCAGGCGCAGGCCAAGGAACGATATGTGCGGAACTTGTGTGAGCTGCTGAATGTCCTGCACGACACGCTGGGCGTCCGGATCGTCATCGTCAACCAGGTCGCGGCCGATCTGCCGGTGGGCCGCCAGATCGCTGAACGGTGTCCAGGATTTGTCATCCTGGATCAGAAGGATCGACCCGTGGCGGACGTCAGGAGCATCATCGCCGGTGCCTCGGTATTTCTGGGTAGCCGCTTTCATTCATGCATCTTCGGCCTGTTGGCAGGGCGGCCGCTCGTGGCGCTCTCCTACCTGCCCAAAACGAGCGGCATCATGACGGACCTGGGCCTGAGCGCCCGCGTTCACGACATCGATGGGTTCAATGTGAATGAGGTCGCGAGGACGATGATCGCCGACTATCGGGCGCCGTCCCAGGGGCAGGAGGAGATCGACCGTGCGGTCGAGCGCTATCGTCGCCTGTATCCGCGGTTTGCGGATCTCCTGCGGGAGGCCGCGTGACTCGGACTGTCGACCTCCATCATGAGCAGGCTCCGGGCTATCAGGTCGGATTCGTAACGGCGTCCGCGTCCAGAACCGGTGGCGGCCTGTTCGACGCGGTACGTGGTCTTGCACTCGCGCTTCCGTCGAACGGGTTCGTACCGCGCGTATTCGCACTGAACGATGCGAACACCAATAGCGATCTTCCGCAATGGCGCGGGACGCAGGTGACGACTTGCGACGCGGTTGGCCCCGCGATGCTCGGTTACTCCCCGGCCTTGCGTAGTTCGCTGCTGGCATCCGATGCCCACATCGTCCACACGCACGGAATCTGGATGCACCCGTCGGCGGATGTCGTCGCGTGGCATCGGCATCGACGCAAGCCCTACGTCATCTCGCCGCACGGCATGCTCGATCAATGGATCCTGAATCGTTCGAAACTGAAGAAATGGGTTGCGCTCGCCGCCTATGAACGTAGCCATTTGAATCGCGCTGCCTGCTTTCATGCACTCAATCGCGAAGAGGCGGATGCGATCCGGGCCGTGGGTCTGAAACAACCGATTGCCGTCGTGCATAACGGTGTGGCGATTCCGGAGCTGGACAGCCCCGGATTACCGTCCTGGTGGACCGGTGAACTGGCATCCAGGAAACTGCTGCTCTACTTCGGACGGTTGCATCCAAAGAAGGGCCTGGAGAACCTGCTGACGGCCTGGAAGGATCGCGTCGTGGCGAATTCGATCAATGCGAGTTGGAATCTGATCGTCGGTGGCTGGGGGGATCTTTCCTATATCGGTAAATTGCGCGGTATGGTCAGCGAGGGCGTGAGCGGCGACGGTGTCCATTTCATCGGCCCGCAATTCGGCCAGGACAAGGAAAAAACCTACGCGGCTTGCGATTGCGTGATCCTGCCGTCATTCAGCGAGGGGTTGCCGATGGTGCCACTCGAAGCATGGTCGTTCCGAAAGCCGGTCGCGCTGACGCGCGAATGCAATCTGTCGATCGGATTTTCCCGACACGCCGCATTCGAGATTCTCAATTCAGTCGAGGGACTGCGGGCTTTCCTTGACGAACTGTATGCCACCGACGATGCGCGGCTCGTGGCAATGGGCAATGGCGGGAGAGCACTGGTCGAAAGTCATTTCACATGGAATGTCGTTGCCACACAGATGGCCGACGTTTATGGCTGGCTGATGGGGCTTCGCGAGAAGCCGCGTTGCGTCATCGAGTGAATATCCGACCGGCGAAGAGATGACATGGAAATCATAGGCTATATCGCGGTAATCAATCTATTGTGCTGGGGCATGTGCTTCGCGTTCGTCATGGCGATGCGCATGCCCATTTATCATCCGATTTTCCTGTACCTGATCTATCACTTCCTGGGATATGTCATACGCCCGATCAATATTTATCTGATCGGAAAATCCCTGCTGTGGAACACCATCGGGTTGACCCCATCGGACGGAACGCTCTGGCTGACGTGCCTCAATATCAATTGTGCGCTTCTCGCCGCGGTCATCCTGCCGGCACTTGTGGAACCGCGCAATCTTCGACAGCTCATGATTCCGCCGACCCGCCTCGTCATCACCGACAAGGTACGTTTTTTCATGGCTTTGATCGTTCTCGTTGCGCTCGGCTTGTATTCGACGCATGTCGCGTACGGGACGGCCGGTATCGATTCGGTCCAATCGTTCGAAGTGCAGGTCGATTCGAATGGCGGGCAACGGCTAGTGGGCGTGTCGGGCTATCTGATGGCATTTGCGGAATTCATTCCGGCAGCACTGCTGATCCTGATCCTCGCTTATGGCGTGACGCCGCCGATGGTTGCAGGGATCGGCGCGTTCGTGCTGTTGCGCATACTGGTTGGCGCACAGCGCCTGTCTTTCGTCATCGTCGTGCTGAGCGCATTGACCATCGGGTTGATGCGGCGTGGTCGCCGCAGCTTCGCGATGAAGACGATCATTATCGGCGTTTGTCTGATCCTCGTATTCGACGTCGTTGGGTCGGATCGCCTCGCGGCGCGAAAAATTTTGACCGGCGACACGAGCATTTCGGAGATCGTGGATCGATATCAGAAGTCGAGAGCGGTTGGCGCCGGAACGAGCGACTTCCAGGAGTTCGACGTGTCGTCGGCAATTTACGAGTTGGTACCGGAAAGAACGGGGTTCAACTGGGGCACGCAGTACCTGCGGCTGCTCGTATGGCCGATTCCTCGCGCGATCTGGCCTGACAAGCCGACGACAACGCAACGGATCAATCTCCTGAAATATGGGAATTTCTTTGCGCTGACATGGTCGTTGCATGCCGACCTGTACTCGATATTCGGATTCCCGTCACTGGTCGGCGGAATGTTCCTGGTTGGACTGTTCCTGTACCGGTTTCATCACCGTGTCACTTATACGGCGAGTCCGAAACTATTCGCGTCGTACTGGATTTTCAATGGCTATATCTCGACGCTGTTTCGCGATGGTGGCGTGCCGATGGCGTATTTCTTCGGATTCTCGTTCGTTGCCGTCTATATTCTGGTGACCGCGGGCAAGATCAGAATGGCGCGAATTCAAGCGCCGGCAGCCAACGCAGGCACGGTCCGTCCACGCACGGTCGGTTCGGTGGCATGACGCGAATCCATCGGCATGAACCGCGCAAAACGTCGCGCCCGCGAGCATTTCCAGGCATGGCCACGAATCAGATACTGGAGTCGACATCGTGAAGCAATCGAGGCGTGCGTTCCTGAAGCTGATTGCATCCGCCGCGGGTACGGAAGCGGTTCTAGGCGACGCCGGTGCATTCGAGCGGCGCCCAGGGCCATCGGCCCGTGAAGTGATCGATGCCGCGGCATACGGAGTATCAGCAGATGCATCCGCTGAACAGAACTCAAGCGGACTACTGAGGATTCGAGAGAGAATGCGGGGCGCAGACACCGCATTCGATCTCATCTTGCCGGACGGTAAGCTGAATATCCTGACCGGAAGGTGGCTGCAAGGTGTCGCGGATGTGCACGTACGAGGTGGAAGAGGCACGCAATTGTGCAACGTCGGGACGTCGCAATCGACGACTGAACGCGTACCGCTCATTATCAACCAGGACTACTTCCTTGATCACGCCGGTTCGATACCCGGATTCGGCGAGTTCGTCAACGGCGACTGTATCGGATCGGTGGCTGCCGGCACATCGCACGTTCGGCTGGCGAGCGCCGATGCCGTGTCGAAGTATCGGGCGGGCATGCCGGTCTTGGTCTACGGCTTCAACCAGGACTCACAAGGCTACCCGCCGTCGATTCGATATTTCGAGCGGAACATAGTCGCGAAAGTCGGTGTCGACTCCGTCGAACTCGCCGTGCCGCTCCGGAACGCCTACGACGCGCGTTGGGCCGATATCGTGCAGAATGGCGACGAGACGGATCGCGCAGCAGGTGCGACGGGCGCCGCGCGCATCCTGAGCCTGGATAGGGCTGGGTTTCGCGTCGCCACGCGCATCGTGCTCGACGATCTGGAATTCCTGTCGTCACGCGATCGTCGCGACGCCGATGTCAGTTCCCTCGACGGCAGCCTGTACGCATTCTCTTCAGACCTGATCGTATGCAATCGCGTCCGGGTCAATGGTTATTTCTATCCGTCCGCCAGTGGAGCCATCGTCGTCAATGACTCGTACATCCGCTTCGTTGAGAACGACAAGCTCGTTGACAGGATCGAATACAACCGCTGCCGGATCGGCTTCTTTTCGAACGGTCCGGCGGTTAACCAGATCGTCGTGAACGATTCGACGATAGAAGAACCCATTCCGATCGTCAGCTGCCGCAACGTCGAGTTCAATGACGTCACGTTCGTTGGAGCGAGACGGGCAGCGAGCGCGTTCGTGACGCTGAGTTTCTCCACACCGATGGAGTCGGTCGTGTTCAATCGACCCAGGCTGGTTCCCGCCCAGGGCACCCTCATGCCGCTGACAACGGGAGGCGGCGTCGTCAGGGTCAAGGTGACCGGAATGAGATCCGGCGTCTTGTATACCGATTTCTCCGGAATCAACGACCCGGTGCCACGTGGATTGACGATCGGCTCCGTGCTTCGAAACGAAAGCGGTCAACCGCAATTCGATGTGACGGGAATATGGCTCGAGAGCGGCCGCACGGCAATCGGTGTCAAGGCGCGAGACTCTGCGGTAACGGCGCGTGTCAGTCAGGTATTGATGGCCAACATCTGCAAGCGTTTGACAATCGTCGATCCGGCAATCGTCGGGGCGCAATCCGATATGGAAGCCCGATTTTCGAGTCCACGAAGTATCTCGGAGGCGTCGTTCGATGTTGCCGTTCAATTGAATGTCGACGACGCGCGCATTCGCGACGCTCACCACGACGATGACGCCATCGATGTCGGATTTGACTTCGGCGGAAGCGCTCGTCAACGGCCATTCGATCTTACGATCCATCGGCGAGCGCGCGAGTTGGCCGTAGAGATTGGCGACGCGCATGCGACCGCTGGAAGCGAATCCAGCGCAACGCTCATGCTGACGGGACTGGATTACACGGGCCGCCCGGTGTGGCGAGGTGTCGTCGACATGTCGGCGCCGGGTATACGGACAATCGGTGAGCATTACGTGCTGGGGACGTCGCGCGACCAACTGGCTGTTTTGCCGAACGTCCGAATCGTGCGATTGAGAGTCGTATGCAATGCCGGTCGTTCGGCTTTGTCGACGCACGTCAAGATAAAAATTCTGCTGACCGATGAGGTGAGTCGCAATGAATGAGGCAAACGGGATGTTCAACGGGCGAAAAACGATGCTGCTTCTGTGCGCCGTGTCGATCGCGGCGGCGGCAATGGTGCCGACAACGTCGCTTGCAACCTGTGCATTGCCCGGGTGTCACGGGCAGTCGAGGTCCAGCGTTGCCGCGGCACAGGCAAGCGTGATCTATGGCGATCCGGCTGGAGACACGTTGAAAGGAAACTCGGGAAGTTATCGGCAATCCGTATCGGATGCGAGCGAATTGCGGACATTCGCGACGGCGGCCGCCGTCGCGAAGAATCCGTACGCAGATGACCTGGAGCAGATGGGGTACGCTCGCGGCAGCATGTACTCGGGACTGGGCGCCGGTTCCGTATCGAGCCTGCGCTCCGGGCGGCGTGCCGGAATGGGGAAGTCGGTCGCCGGCATGCTTCCGGGTGTGCAGGGTTTATCGGTCGGGATTCCCGGCGCCGCATCGAGAATCAGCCGATAGCATCAACCCGTCACTGCGTACCGGGCGCAGCCGTCACATGCCTGAACGCACGTTGCGCACCGGCTGGAGGCAGTTGGCATAGACCTGCTGCAACTTGTCGACATACTGGGTCCAGTTGTGCGTACCGGCTGCCGCGACGCGCGCGTGCCGGGAGAATTCCACGCGCTTGTCGGGCGAGCCGATCATCTCGCCGATGGCATCGGCCAGTTGTTCGACGGATCCGGAGGAGACGATCGTGCCGCTGCGATCATGCTCGATGATTTCGGCGGCGCCGGATTCCCTCGTCGCCACAATCGGCAGGCCAGTCGCGAGCGCCTCACATAAAACGACGGCGAGCCCCTCTTCAAGAGACGGCAGGACGAAAAGATCTGCCGCGTTGTAGTAGTCGTTGAGCTGCGCGTTGTCTACGCGAGGAATGTGTGTGAAAAGGTGGCGGTACGGAGCGAGCAGCGGCTCGACCGTCGGATCGATCTGTCCGATCAACGTGACATGGACACGCTTGTCGCCGAGCCGCTTGACAGCTTCCAGGAGATAGAGCTGCCCCTTGCGAAGGCTGACCTGTCCAACGCAAAGGATACCGAAGCGACTTGTATCCATGCCACGCTGTTCCAACGGGCGAAATCGCTTCACATTGGCCGCATAGGGAATCACCTTGATGATGCTCGCGGGAACACCGTACTGAATGAATGAATCCCGCACGATCGACGACGGTGCCAGGACGTAGTCGTAAAGATTCACTTCATCGATGAGCCGCCTTTGTTGCCGATTGATCCGCCGCATGCGTGGCAGTCCGCGCCTGTCCTCTTCTTCCGACAGGAGCCGATCGCGATAGAGCGGATGCGTGTTGACGACTTCCCCGACTACGATCGAACCTTCGCGCCTTGCCCTGGCGACGATTTGTCGTGAAGTGCCATGTGCCATGACATGCAGAAGCGGTGTCGGCCGCCAGTTGAATTGCACACCGAATTGCCACAGATCGTGGTATGCAGGGAAGAGCTGATCGCTCAGACGGCCCTTCAACAGCTTCGCGTGAGCCCGAACCGCATATTCCTTCGCCCAGATATTGACTGCCCGGCCATGCGCCAGTGAGAACGTGGAGGTACGCGCTCTGTGAGAGTAGTAGAACGTGTCCAGGATTCCGAGCTCGTCGAGTCGATCGATATAGTTGTGAAAGTGAAACCGGCCGCATACTGCAACGCTAACCTTCATGATTCGGCTCTCGGGGAAATTGAAGCGCGTCGAAACGTAATTCGATCGAGTCGATGATAGCCTCGCAGCCTGCGAGGACCGGGAACAATGTGCATGAACAACTAGATTTTGGCGGAATGATGCGACTTGAACGAGCACGCGTGGCGGTAGACTTACAGCTCGGCATGTTCGCACCGGTGGCTATTGGCGGCAACAGAGCGCCGACGTGATTTGTTCCCGCGCCCATCGGCGCGGATTCGCCTCTCGCTCATTTCTCGATCGTATGATTATTGACGGTAATGATCCCTTCACCGAGCCGTCGTTCAACTTCTCGAATCGGCTGCGGCGCGCCGTCTGGGGCGCGGCCTATGTCTTGCTGTTCAGGTTCAGTCCCAGGCCGCTGCATGGGTGGCGATCGCTGTTGCTCAGATCGTTCGGCGCAAAACTGGGCCCGCATGTTCATGTGTATCCGCGCGTCAGGATCTGGGCGCCGTGGATGTTGGAAATCGGTTCGCATGTCGGCATAGCGGATGGCGTGACTCTCTACAACATGGCCAATATCAAGATCGGGAGCTATGTCGTGATTTCCCAAGGCGCGCACCTGTGTGCCGGTTCGCACGATATCCATTCCCGCAATTTCCAGCTCGTGACGCGTCCTATTACAGTGGGTGATCACGCGTGGGTCTGTGCTGAGGCTTTTCTTGCGCCGGGAGCGGTCGTACCCGAGGGCGCCGTGGTGGGGGCGAGAGCCGTCGTGTCGCGGCCACTAGAAGAGCAGTGGGCGGTGTATGCCGGTATGCCTGCCCGTCGAATCAACTCGCGCGTGCGCAGAGGGGCAGAATGACATACGGATTCTCGGTCTTGATCCTGACGAAGAACGAGGAAGCGGACCTGCCGGGATGTCTGAAGAGCATCGATGGCGTGGACGACATCTGGGTCCTCGATTCGATAAGCGAAGACAGCACCGTGCAAATCGCGAACGCGTTCGGTGCGCATGTCGTGGCGCGAGAATTCGACGGCTTTGCCGCGCAACGTAATCATGCTTTACGGAATTTCGGCTTCAGGCACGAATGGCTGTTGATCCTGGATGCCGATGAGCGACCCTCCCCGGAACTGATGGATGAACTCCGCCGCTTTGTTTCCGATGCGCCCGACGAAATTGGTGCTGCGAGGATGCGCCGTAGAGACTACTTCCTGGGTCGATGGCTGAAGCATGCGCAAATCTCGCCCTACTTTATTCGATTCGTGCGTCCGTCGCGTGTGCATTACGAACGCGAGGTCAACGAGGTTCTGATAGTCGACGGCGACATTCACGAACTGGCCGGCCCGCTGGATCACTTTCCCTTCTCGAAAGGGATGGCTCACTGGATCGGCAAGCACAACGTCTATTCGTCGATGGAAGCCGGCGAGTTGCTTCGCCGGCGGCAGGCCGATTTTTCGGTCATCAAGGCGCTGTTCGACCGTGACTTCAATGTTCGACGATTTCATCAGAAAGCACTGTTCTACAGAATGCCATGTCGGCCCTTATTCAAGTTTTTCTACATGATGGCTGTCCGTCGGTCGTTTCTTGACGGGCGCGCAGGATGGCATTACACGTTCCTGCAATGCGTCTATGAATATCTGATATCGGTGAAAGCCGTTGAGCTTCATCGGGCCGACCGACGTCGTTGAGCATGCTGCCGCGTGGCGAGCCGGAAGCCGGGGTATCGCGAGCGGCCGGCGATCGTGGCGGCATGGGCGCAGCCGCCGTCGCCGGCCACGCGGTCAGGTACCGGGCGACGTTCGACGCAATGCGGTCAATTTCGCCTCGAATTCGTGCAATACCGCTTCGCGTGACAGGACGGCCTCTGCGAAATCCCTTCCAGCGCGCCCTAGATGCATCCGCCGCCTTGCATCGGCAGCGAGCGCATCGATGGCGCTCGCCAATGCTTCCGGGTCGCCAGGTGAAACCAATACCCCGCGCTGGGATACAACATCGTGCAGCTCCGTGCCCGCATTGGCCATCGCGATGACTGCCCGGCCACTCGCGAACATGCCGGTCAGCTTCGATGGCATGACGAGGTCCGCGGCGTCGGCGCGTTGGGGGAGCACGTGTATGTCCGCCAGATTCAGCAGTTCGTTCAGTCGGTTGGCGGGCTGCAGATTCATGAATCTGCAGTTTCGCAGCTTGCTGCAGCGTGCAATGAGGTCGTCACGCACCGGGCCGTTGCCACAGAAGACGAATACGAGGTTGTCGCGTGAGGCAAGCCTTTGTGCGGCATCCGCCAATACGTCGAGCCCCTGCTTCGAGCCCATGTTGCCGGAATAAAGTACGACCGTCGCGTCGAGGGAAATACTGAGCGCGGCGCGCAGTTCGCTTGGGCGCCCCAGCGGATAGATTGAGCGCGTGTCGGCCCAGTTTGAGAAATGTACGAGCTTGGCGGGTGGAATGCCCTTATCCACCGCGCGTTCGACCATTTTCCAGGAGATCGTCGAGACGGTATCGAAGCGCTTCATGAGCATCCGTTCGAATGCCAGCGCCGCGCGTCGCAACAGCGAGCCGTCGAGCATGCCGAGATTGAATGCCGCGTCAACTTCGTAATCCTGAATGTGAAGCCACGCATGTGCACCGCTCAGCCTGGCCGCGAGCCATCCGCCGGGCGCATTCAGCAAGCTGGGCGCGACGCAGATGATGGCGTCCGGCCGCCAGAGAGCGTGGCGCAGCATGAGCGGAAAGCTCGTCAGCGCGAAGCTGGCGAGGTGCACGATGCGCAGGGCGCCGCGCGGACGGCGCGGGACCCACAGCGGTGCTCGCCACAACCTGACGCCGTTGCGGTGCTCGGTCGCATACCGCGCCGAGTGATATCCGTTTGCTACGCGCCATTCCGGGTAATACGGTGGAGCACAGACTACGCGTACCGAGTGACCTTTGGCGGCGAGCGTTTCAGCCATTTCCGCCGTGTACTTGCCGATGCCGGTCAGTTCGGGGGCATAGTTGATTCCGTAGACAAGGATTTTCATCGAATTGACGCGTGATCTCGGGAGAAATGGTGCGGTGCGCAATAGCAGCATTGTGCGGATTGCTCGTCGAATCGGTCCGACAGAATGTTGGCGCGCGCCGCCACGTGGGTGCGTCAGGTGCAACGCGTACGCGGCGGGCCGATGCGACGACAGCCTCGCGATCCCGACGTCGGCGCACGGGTGCGCCGGCACCTCATCGAAATGCCGTACACAGGAGCGGGGAGTAAGTCTCGATCGCGGCCTGGATCGGTGAGCAGTATCCGTAGGCAATGCTCGAGACAGCAAGCATCGAAGCGGCCGCGGGCGATCGGCGCCAGGGAAGCAGCACGGGTGCGGCTTTCCAGCGCAGCAGCGTCACCATTATGAGCATGCCGATGATCCAACCGATGGCCACCTCGGATACGGTGTGCGCATGATCGAACACGCGGGCTGTTGCGACGGCCGCCGCGAGCGCCGAGCCGGGCAGCAACGCGATATGGGCGCGTACATGCCAGCCATCGTGCAGCGCGAGCAAGAAGGCCATCGGCCATACCGATGCGGCGAGCATTGTGTGCCCACTAATCACGCGAAAATGGATCGTACGGATCTCGATGCCGCAGCCCGCGTACAGAACCTTGGTCAGGCCGACCGCCAGCATGCCGCCGCCGAGCAGCATCAACCACGATACGGCGATCCGCCACCCATGCATCGACGTCGCGAGCCATGCGCTGCAAACCGCAGCGAGCGGGACGGTCAGTGCCGCGTCGCCGAGGCGGCTAACCGATGTCCACATGCCGGGCGTCGCCTGTTCGTGCGGGCAGGGCGGGCGCCGGCATGCGCTGCAACGACCGCATCGGCAGTGTAATGGAGGCCGATCGTCGTCTCGCGTTCATGTCATGCGACCATCGCCTCGGAGAGGCGCGCAAGCAGATACCGCTCGAAGTCCGCCGCGACCTCCGGATGCCGCAGCGCGAACTCGATCGTCGCCTTCAGGTACCCGAGCTTGCTGCCGCAATCGAAGCGTGTGCCGTCGTAGCGGTACGCGAGCACCTGCTCATCGGTGAGCAGCGACTGGATCGCGTCGGTCAGTTGCAATTCGCCGCCCGCGCCGGGTTTAAGCCCGCGGAGATGCTCGAAGATCTTCGGTTTCAACACATAGCGGCCAACGACACCGAAGTTCGACGGCGCAACCGACGGTTCGGGCTTCTCGACGATGCCGGACAGCTTGAAGAGATCCTCTTCCCAACGCTTGCCGTCGATCACGCCATAGGATTTCGAATCTTCAGGCGCGATCTCCTCGACGCCGATGACCGACGCATGATAGTGATCGAAGACGTCGATCATCTGGCGTAACACCGGCTTCGGGCCATCGAGCAGGTCGTCTGCGAGGATCACTGCGAACGGATTGTCGCCGACGAGTTTCTCCGCGCACAGCACGGCATGACCCAGCCCGAGCGCTTCGGCCTGGCGCACGTAAAAGCAGTCGACATGGCTCGGCTTGATGCTGCGCACGAGGGAGAGCAGCTTGTCCTTGCCACGAGCCTCGAGCTCGGCCTCGATCTCATACGACTTGTCGAAATGATCCTCGATCGCGCGCTTGCTGCGTCCGGTCACGAAAATCATCTCCGTGATGCCCGCTTCGATTGCTTCCTCGACCGCATACTGGATCAATGGTTTATCCACGACCGGCAGCATTTCCTTGGGACTGGCCTTGGTGGCCGGCAGGAACCGCGTGCCCAGGCCGGCGACCGGAAAGACGGCTTTCGTCACTTTCAACATAGTGGTAATTCCATGGGTTCGGAATGAAGAGCAGACAACGTCGATATGCGATGTCGGTGTCCGGGCGCAACAAAAGATTCGAAGTCGCACAGGACGCAATTGCATGCGTCGCGCACGTGCGATTCAGGCAATCCTAGTGTGTTCCGAAATAAAGCGGCGACTGAATCTTGGGTGAATCCGACAGAGTGATAGCGAGGTCATGCATTTGCGCAAGAATTATTTTGAAATGGTGTGCAAGTGGCCGGCGCGGCGTTATATAGCGGATTACGGCTGTCGTTTGTCGGCAGGCGTGCGCTCGGTTGGGATACGGTTTGAAGAGGAAAACCCGGAACCCGGACGGATTTTGCAGATGCGAGTGTGTACCGATGCATCGCGTTCACGGGCGTGTCATTAGGAGAGCGTGATGACGGACGATGATGATATTTGCCATGCACTGGGGGCACTCGATCCCGCCTATCTCGAACTGATGCAGCAGATGTTGAAGATCGATTGCGAGGTGGCGGCACGCGAGTTGGGCATATCGAATCAGATCGCGTCACGGATCATCGCGCTGACACCAACGGAGATCGAAGCGCTGGTCGGCCGAGGGTCGCAGCCTTAGACGGCAAGCATGGCGTCTTCTCGTCGCAACACCTGCCGGAAAAAGTCCAGGCCTGATTGCGACGGCGGCCCGCGGCCGGGAGCCGTTGAGTTTCCTGCATGCATGCATGGATGGAAGCGCGCCACGGTCCCGCTATATGCGAAGAAAGAAGAAGAAAAGAATGAAATATATTTAGCGTTGAAACGCAATTGCCAAAGAGAAAAGTGAAAGTGGAGCCACCATGACGCATTCGACCATAGACACCATGACGATATCCGATCAACGGCAGTGCACCGGCTGGGCCAGTGTCTGGCTTCCATGCACCGATCCTCCCGCGGAACCGATGTGGTGTGAGGGCCGATGGCCGGGACATGCGTACGGGTTTCCCGTGTATTGGGACGGCACCAAATGGTGCAGCAAGATTTTCGGCGCCCGCGGCGATTTTTGGCGCGAGCGTGTGATACGGGCTGCATAGCAAGCACCCGGCGGCCGCTGTGATCGCATCGGCGTTGCCGCGTCGTCGTCTCCTTCCCCGATGTGTATTTGCGCTCGTCTTTAATTGGGACGCTGGCGACGCCGCGCGTTCCGACAGGAATGCTGGTGGACCGGCGATCGCCACATGACTTTACCGAACCGCATGTCGCTGGTCCGTCATGTCGTGTTTTCACAAAAGTAAATACAAGAAACCCACGGCGTGGCGGATTACCGCTAGGTTTTGTCCGCTCGTCGATATGTCCGGCGCGTAGAGTGCGTGGCCGACACTCCGCGTATTGCCGATACGCGCCCTGCGGCCGGCTGAATGCAATCACCGTCCAAAATCAGGAACGCCCATGCCCGAACAGGACGACATCTTCGACGCGATTGCGGAATTCAATCGTTCGTATCTGACGCTTGCCCAGCGCTTGCTGCAAGCGGATCGCGAAGCGGCGAAACAACAACTGGGCATGTCGGATGAGACGGCCGTGATCGTCGCAGCATTGACGCCGGAACAGATCGACGAACTCGCCGAGCGTCGCGAACTGTTCAGCGAATTCCGCGCGGAGTCCTCGCCCGGCCGGGCCTGACAGAGCGACCTTTCCAGCGTTTCATACGTCGCGCCGCGCGCGAACCGCGCGACCGATCCCGCTCGGCTGCCGCAGTGGCCGCTCCCGTCGATTGTCGGTGGCGGCCGATAGTTTGGCAGTTTTCGGCTAGATATCGAGCCCCATTCGTCTCATTGGATTCGATACGATTCGCAAAAACGCTGTTGCCACGATGTCCGCACGCGAAGCGCACGATGCGGCCACGCCGACAATTGTCTTTTACCGGGGATTCGTCGTCCATGCAGGGAATGTTGGAGCATCTACTTGAACGCCATGTGTCGGTCCAATGGCGCGGCTTCCTCGAGGCATTGGCGGCTGAATTCACCGATCAGCTCGATCGAGACGAACTGAGGCAATTGATGGCGCGCATCGGCATGCGCTTCGCTGCCGCGCATCCGCTTGGCCCTTGCGAGTCGACGGACGATCTCGCGAATGCGTTGAATGCCCGCTGGCGCGACATGCAGTGGGGTTACGCCGAACTGTCCGACGAACACGATTTCCTGCGCATCGTTCATCACGCCGCGCCGTTGCGCGCGTTCGGCGACGGCCATCTCGCATGGTCCTCCGCCTTCCTGGAAGGCGTGTATCAGGGCTGGTTCGACAGCGTTGGCGCAACCGGTTTGCGCGTGACGCAGGACGTCGCGCCGCCGGACGACTCGCGGATCGAACTGCGTGTTGCGCGCGCAACGAACTGAACGACCGGGCCGACCGGAACTTCCGCGACAACAAATGGGCACGCTATGTCGACCTCACGGGATATCCAATCGTTATTCAAGCGTTTTGGCGGCGATGCCGGACGCTATCACGAAGTACGTGCCGAAGCGGATGCCGAGGTGGCCCGCGCGCGCTGGCCGCTGCTCGGCGGTGTCGAGTTGCGCGAGAGCGAGTCGCAGGGGCAGCCGGGCTCCAGGTCGCCGGATGGCGGGAATAGCCTGCGCAAGATCGTACTGACCGACACGCGTGCGTTGCCTGCGTCTACGCCGGACGCCGGTACGCGGAATCAAATGCCCGGTCCGCTGAAGAAGCTGGTAAGTCGGCCGGCTGCATCGGACAGCGCGGATGCGCAAGGTTCGTCACAACCGCTGGTTCGGTTGTTCGAGCGGCTGCGAACGGAGGAGACGGGCGACGCGCCGAAGAAGCCATCGGTGTGGACAGGCCGCTCATGAAAATCGTCGCGATCGCTTCGGCAAAGGGCGGCGTCGGAAAGACGACGCTGGCGGCGAACCTCGCGGCCGTGATATCGGCATCGGGACGCCGGCGCGTGAGCGTGGTGGATCTCGATCCGCAGAATGCGCTGCAGCTGCATTTCGGCGTGCCGCTCGACATGACGGACGGGCTCGCCCATGCCGCGCTCGACAGACTGAACTGGCCGGCCGTGGTCGTCGACGGGATCACGGTGTTTCCGTTCGGCGTGGTCGGCGAAACGGATCAACGCCGCTTCGAGCGGCTGCTGGACCGCGATCCGTCGTGGCTCGCGCGCGGGCTTGCCGCGCTCGGGCTCGGCGACGACGACATCGTGATCATCGATACGCCGCCGGGCACCTCGGTCTACATGCGCGCCGCGCTGACGGCCGCGCATTTCGTGCTCAAGGTCGTGCTCGCCGATGCAGCCTCGTACGCAACGATTCCGCAGATGCGGCGGATGCTCGATGCCTATGCCGCGAGCCGCGCGGATTTCGTGGGTAACGGCTACGTAGTCAATCAGGTCGATCAGTCGCGCGAGTTGGGCCGCGATGTGCTGCGCGTGCTGTGCGACAGCCTCGGCTCGGCCCGGTTCGGCGGCGTGATTCACAGGGATGAAGGGGTCGCGGAATCGCTCGCGTCCCGGACGACCGTGAATCGCTACGATCCGCGTTCGCAGGCCGCTGCCGACCTGAACGCGTGCGGTGCATGGCTCGAGCGCGTGCTCGATGGGCGCGACACCGCACGGAGCATCGCTTGAGCGCCCGCGGGGAGGTCGCGCGGCCCTCGGCGGTCGACCGGTTCGTCGATGCGTTGCCCGGGAGCGGCTGGTTCGTCGCGCTGCCGGTGGCCGCATTCACGCTGTTGGCGCTGTATTTCGTGTGTACCGTGCCGCTCGACACGATCGGGCAGCTCGTGTTCGCCATCTGCTGCATCGCCTGTTCGCTGGTGGTCCGTCGCCTGGACGGACGCTATGCGACGCTCGTCATGATCGTGCTGTCGGTGGTGGCCACCGGCCGGTATATGTATTGGAGATTGTCGGAGACGCTGGTGTGGCTGCATCCGCTCGACGCGGTGTGGGGCGCGCTGCTCGCGGCTTCCGAAGTCTATGCGGCGGCGGTGCTGATCCTCGGCTACTTCCAGACGGCGTGGCCGCTCGGGCGCAAGCCGCTGCCGTTGCCCGCGTCGCGCGCGCATTGGCCGAGCGTCGACGTGTTCATTCCGACGTACAACGAACCGTTGAGCGTCGTCAAACCGACCATCTACGCGGCGCTCGCGCTGGATTACCCGGCCGACAAGTTGTCGATCCACGTGCTGGACGACGGACGTCGCCCGGAATTCCGCGCATTCTGCGAGTCGGTCGGCGTGCACTGGACGATTCGCGATCACAATCGCCATGCCAAGGCCGGCAACCTCAACGAAGCATTGAAGATCACCGACGGCGAATTCGTCGCGATCTTCGATTGCGATCATGTGCCGACGCGGTCATTCCTGCAGATCTGTCTCGGCTGGTTCATTCGTGATCCGAAGCTGGCGATGCTGCAGACGCCGCATCACTTCTTTTCGCCGGACCCGTTCGAGCGCAACCTCGGCATTTTCAGATCGGTGCCGAACGAAGGCGAATTGTTCTACGGGCTGGTGCAGGACGGCAACGATCTCTGGAACGCGACGTTTTTCTGCGGATCGTGCGCGCTGATGCGCCGCTCGATGGTCGAGGAGATCGGCGGCATCGCGACGGAGACGGTGACCGAGGATGCGCACACCGCGCTCAAGCTGCATCGCCGCGGCTATACGACGGCCTATCTTGCGATACCGCAGGCGGCGGGGCTGGCCACCGAGAGTCTGACCGGGCACATCGGCCAGCGCATCCGCTGGGCGCGCGGCATGACGCAGATATTCCGCATCGACAACCCGCTGCTCGGGCGCGGACTGACGCTGAGCCAGCGGCTGTGCTACCTGAACGCGATGATGCATTTTTTCTACGGGATCCCGCGGCTCGTGTTCCTGACCGCACCGCTGTCGTTCCTGTTCTTCGACGCCCATGTGATCCATGCACCGGCCGCGATGCTTGCGCTCTATGCGCTGCCCCACGTCATCCATGCGAACGTGACGAACTCGCGGATGCAGGGCCGGTTCCGGCACTCGTTCTGGGCCGAAGTCTACGAAGCCGTGCTGGCGTCGTACATCGCACTGCCGACGATGCTGGCGCTGATCAATCCGCGGCTGGGCAAGTTCAACGTGACGGCCAAGGGCGGACGCATCGACCGGGGTTACTTCGATTGGGCGGTGTCGAAACCGTATCTGAGCCTGGTGATCCTGAACGTGATCGGCCTCGCGATAGGCGTCGTGAACCTGTCGCTCAACCGTCATGTCGGCAGCGAAGTCCAGACGACGGCGTTCAACCTGGCGTGGACGACCTACAACATCCTGATTCTGGGTCTCGCCGTCGCGGCGGCGAACGAACGCCGGCAGGTGCGCGATTTCCATCGTGTCGCGGCGCGGATTCCGGTCATGCTGCGCTTCGCGAATGGCCGGACGCTGGCATGCGAAACGCGTGACTACTCAGAGGGCGGTATCGGCGTGGCAGTGCCCGACGATGCGCGCATTCCGCAGGGCGAATCGTTGACGGTATCGCTGTTTCGCGGTGTCGACGAGTACGCGTTTCCCGCGACGGTCGAATACGTCGAACCAGGACGCGTCGGCGTCCGGTTCGAGGGCCTGTCGCAACAGCAGGAGTTCGATCTCGTGAGCTCGACCTTCGCCCGCGCGGACGCATGGATCGACTGGACTGACGGCCGCCGGCCCGATTCGCCGCCGCGTGCGTTCCTGCATCTGTCGACGGTCGGCGTGCAAGGCTTACTTCGCGTGATCGCCCGCCTGTACGCGGACATGCGCGTGTTTGGGCGCGGCGGCCGCAGCAACGACAAAAAATAGCGTGAGGCGGAAAGAATGACGGGGTCGTCGCGACAACGCGGCAGCACGCGCCGGAAGGCGTGCAATTCGCAGGGTGCGCAGGGTGCGGTTGTCGCGGTTCCTGCACGTGTCGGCCGGTATGCGCGCGTGTCGCGCGGGGTGTTGTCGCTACTGCTCTGGGCGACGGCGAGCGGCATCGCATCGGGCAGCTGGGCCGCGGCCGCCGGGACGCAGGCCCCGGGCGCAATGCGCGCGGCGGATGGCGCGATGTCGGCGGGCGACGCGGCGCCGCCGTCGCCGGCCGTCCCCGTCGGGCCCGCCACGGCGCGCCCCGCGCTGCTCGCCGACCCGGTTCCGGCGGCCGACGCCGCGCGCCGCCGCTTCGGCACGCTGCCGACCACGGCCGAGCCCGGCACGCTCGTGCCCGGCGGCCGGCGCCAGGCATTGACGTTCGCGGATCTCGGGGCACGCGATCCGCTGCAGCTGCGGGGCACCGACGGCCAGAACGGCATCGCGTTCTCGGTCCGTCGCGACGAGGTCGTCATGGGTGCGACGCTGCATCTGGTCTACAGCTACTCGCCCGCGTTGCTGCCGGACCTGTCGCAGCTCAAGGTGCTCATCAACGGCGAAGTCGCGGCGACGCTGCCGTTGCCGGCCGCTCAAGCCGGCATGCTGGTTGCGCGCGACGTGTCGATCGACCCGCGCTTCGTCACCGAGTACAACCATCTGAACGTTCAGCTGATCGGTCATTACACGAAGGACTGCGAGGATCCCGCCAACTCGTCGCTGTGGGCAACGGTGAGCAACGCGAGCCGGCTCGAACTGACCTATGCGTCGCTGCCGGAGCGGCCGGAGCTCGGCGTCCTGCCCGCGCCGTTCTTCGATGCGCGGGACGTCAGGCGGCTCGAGCTGCCTTTTGCATTCGCCGCGCGACCGTCGCGCGAGACGCTGGAAGCGGCGGGCATCGTCGCTTCGTGGTTCGGCGCGTTGGCCTCGTATCGCGGCGCGCGGTTTCCGGCCCGGCCCGGCGGCTTGCCTGAATCGGGCAATGCGGTGGTGTTCGCGACGGCCGACGATCATCTGGACGGCGTGACGCTGCCCGCGATCGACGGACCGACGCTGGCCGTCGTCGAGCGGCAGGCGCCCGCTCACGGCCAGCTATTGCTGGTGCTCGGTCGCACGCCGGGCGAAGTGAAGGTCGCCGCGCTCACGCTCGTGCTCGGCAGCAAGACGCTTGCGGGCACGCATGCCACGGTGAGCCGGCTCGAGCAGGTCGCGCCGCGCGTGCCCTACGATGCACCGAACTGGCTGTCGTCGACGCGCCCGGTGCGGATCGGCGAACTGGTCGAGGGACGCGCGCTCAGCGTGTCCGGATACGACGCGGGCGCCGTCCGGATCGATCTGCGCGTCGCACCCGATCTGTTCACCTGGGATACGCGCGGCGCGCCGATCGACCTGCGTTATCGATACACGCCGACGCTGCGCGCAGACCGTTCGTCGCTCAACCTAAGCGTCGGCGACACGTTCGTGAAGGCGCTGCCGATCCCGGCACGGGAAACATCGCGCTGGAGCCTGAGTCGCTACCTGCCATTCGTCGCCAACGGTATCGACCGCGCGACGCTGCACGTGCCGCCGCTGCTGCTCACGCCGCGCACGCCATTGCAGCTGCACTTCTTCTACGAGATCCCGGATATGGGCCGATGCACGGGGCGGCTGCTGCAGAACGTCGCGGGTTCGATCGACCCGGACTCGACGATCGACGTGTCGTCGTTTCCGCACTACAAGGCGCTGCCCGACCTCGCCGCGTTTGCAAACAGCGGCTTCCCGTTCACGCGGATGGCCGACCTGTCGGACACGGCCGTCGTGCTGCCTGCCGAGCCGACCGCGGACGTCTACGGCCTGTACCTGCTCGCGATGGGACGGATGGGCGTGTCGACGGGCTATCCGGTCAGCGGCGTGACGGTGACGGACGCCGACGGTGTCGGCGCGTTCGCGTCCAAGGATCTGCTGATTCTCGGCGCACCGGACACACAGCCGCTGCTGACCCGCTGGGCGACGCGCATGCCGTTCGGCAAGGATCGCGACGGCGGCCTGTTCGGCGGCGCCGAGGCGGCGCCGTCGCCTGGCGCCGAGCGCGAACGCGTGCGTGCCGGCCTGTCGATCGTCTCGGACGGCACGCGCGCGCTGATCGCGGGCTTCGAGTCGCCGTTGCGCAGCACGCGCAGCGCCGTCGCGTTGATCAGCGCGACCGGGCATGCGGACGAGGTGCTCGGCCGCGCACTGCTCGACGACGACATGCTCACGTCGGTCCAGGGCGCGATGGTCGTGATTCGCGATCGCACCGTCACGGTGACATCGAACGAAACGTCGTATCACGTCGGTGCGCTGCCGCCGATCACGTACCTGCGCTGGTTCCTGTCGGGACGTCCGCTGCTGCTTGCGCTGTTCAGCGTGCTGGCTGCGTTCGTCGCGGCGGCGCTCTTCTATCGTCTGCTGCGTGCGCGTGCGGCGCGCCGGCTGAAGGAGTGACATGCGAAACCGACGGTTACGCGGGCTCGGCGCCGCCCGCGCGGGCGGTGTCGCGAGTCTGCTGCTCGCGTTGGCACTGCCGCATGCGGCGGCGGCCGGCAGCGACCCGCTGAAGGTACTCGTCGATCAGGGACGATACTGGCAGGCGCAGGGCCGAGGCGACCTCGCGGCGCAGGCCTGGAAGAAGGTGCTGGGCGTCGATCCGAATCAGCCCGACGCGCTGTTCGGCATGGGCATGGTGCTCGCCGATCGCAAGGACGTCGACGGTGCGCGCCGCTATCTGGAGCAGTTGCGCCGGATCGCCCCCGGCTTCGCGCGGACCGACGAGCTTGGCCAGCGTCTGGGCGAGGCGAGCGTGCGGGATGGCGAGATCAGCAATGCGCGCCGCCTCGCGCAAACGGGGCAGAGCGCGCTGGCCGCGCAACAGTATCAGCGCGCGCTGCAAGGCGCGCCGTCGTCGCCCGCGCTGCAGCTCGAGTACTTCCAGGCGCTCGCCGCCACGCCGAGCGGATGGGCTGAAGCCCGGCGCGGCCTGGAACGTCTCGCGCGTGACAACCCCGACGATCCGCGCTACGCACTCGCGTATGCGCAGCACCTGACCTATCGCGACGCGACGCGCCGCGACGGCATCGCGCGGCTCGAGTCGTTGTCCGACGACGCGAAAGTCGGGAAAGCTGCGCGCCGGAGCTGGCGCCAGGCGCTGCTCTGGCTCGCGGCAAGGCCGTCGGATCAGGCGCGCTACCTCGCCTATCTGAAGGTGGTGCCCGACGATCCGCCGGTCAAGGCACGCTACGACAGCATGGTGCGACAGGATCAAACCGCGCGCGACGGCGATCAACGGAGCGCATCGAACGCCGCGCGCGGCCATGCGATCGAGGATGGTTTTGCGGCACTCCAGCGCGGCGATCTGGACACGGCGCGCGCCCGCTTCAATGCCGTGCTCGCCACGTCGCCGAACGACAGCGACGCGCTAGGCGGCCGCGGCATCGTCGAACTGAAGCAAGAGCACTTCGCGCAGGCACGCAGCGATCTGGAGCGCGCGTCGCGAGGCGGGAATGCGGCGCGCTGGCGCTCGGCGCTCGGCAGTGCGACGTACTGGTCCTACACGAGCGAGGCACTCGGCGCGCAAAGCAACGGCGACTTCGCGCGAGCGAAAGCGCTGTTCGAACGCGCGATTCTTGCGGATCCGTCGATCGTCACCGCGCAGGTGCTGCTCGGCGACGCGCTGCTGGAGAATCGCGATGCGCGTGGCGCCGAGCAGGCGTACCGGATGGCGCTGCGGCGTCAGTCCGACAACCCGGACGCGATACGCGGCCTGGTCGGCGCGCTGGCCGCGCAGGGGCGCGGCGACGAAGCATTGCAGTTCGCGACGCAACTGACCGACGAGCAGCAGTCGAAGGCCGGCGGCCTCGACCGGTTGCGTCGCACGGCGGAGGCGGCGCAGGCGCGGCAAGCCGAAGCGCGCGGCGATCTGGGCGCGGCGCGCAGCCTGTTCGAGAACGCGCTCGCCGGCAATCCGGACGATCCGTGGCTGCGGCTGGATCTGGCGCGCGTGTACGTGCGGCAAGGGGCGATCGCGTCGGCACGCAGCGTGATGGACGGATTGCTGGCCGAACGACCCGACATGACCGACGCACTCTATGCCGGCGCGCTGCTGGCCGAGCAGACGCAAGACTGGAGCATCGGGCTGCAGCGGCTGGAGCGCATCGCGCCCGCGCAACGCACGGCGGCGATGACGACGTTGCAGCACCGCCTCTGGGTGGGCCAGCAGGTGGCGCTGGCGACACGGATGGTGCGCGAGGGCCGCCGCGCGCAGGCGCTCGGCGTGCTGCACGATGCGGAGGGGATCGGCCAGTCGGTGCCGGCGCTCGCGGCGGAGCTGTCGGCGGGTTATGCGCAAGCCGGCGACACGTCGCGTGCGCTCTTGATCGTGCGGCGTGCGCTGGCCCGGGAACCGGACAATGCCGGCCTGCTGCTGCAATATGCGCGGATTCTGCTGACCGTCCGCGACGATGGGCTTCTGGGCGACACGATGCGCCGGCTCGCCGCGCTGCCGCTGTCGCCCGCGCAGCGTGGCGATTTCGAACGCCTGAACCTCGAGATCGTCGTGCGTCAGGCCGATGCGGTGCGCCAGGCAGGCGACCTTGCCGGCGGCTACGCCGTCATCGCGCCGTGGCTGGCTGCGATGCCGGACAGTCCGGAGCTCCAGGCCGCGCTCGCGCGGCTGTATACGTCGGCCGGCGATGCGCCGAACGCGCTGAAATGCTATCGGGTCGCGCTGGCCCGCCGGCCCGACGATACGGGATTGCTGGTCGCGGCGATCTACGCGGCGAGCAGCGCGAAGGCATGGCGCGACGGTGAGGCGTTCGCGGCCACGGCGCTGCGTATCGCGCCCGACGACCCGGGGCTGCTTGCCGCGACCGGCCGCCTGTATCGCGCGGAGGGGAATCTTTCGCTTGCCGCGCAGTATCTGCAGCGTGCGCTGCTGGCCGCCAATGCGCCGCCGCCGAGCAGCAAGCCGGCGCCGTCGAACGTGCCGCGCGGTTGGGAAGACGCGATGCGGCGCATCGGCGCGAACCCGCTGCCCGGTACCAATCCGTTCGAAGGCAAGACCGCGGTCGATGTCGTTCATCCGTCGACCGGCTTCGGGGCCGCTGTATCGCCGCTGCCGGGCGTGCCTTCCTGGTCCACCCCGTCTTCTTCTGCTCCGACCGTGCCCTATACGATGCCTCCTGCGCCGCCCGCGTCCTACGTCACCCCGTCCGCCGTGCCGGCGGCGCGCATGGTGCCGCCCGCCATGCCGCTGCTGGCAGTCACGCCCGATCCCGGCGATCCGGGCGGCTATGGCCAGGTGGCCGCCGGCGCGGCCGAGTCGGGTGGGCCCGCGACCGCGCGGCGCTATCAGCCGTATCGAGAGCCTGTCGCCGACGTAGCGCCGGCGGGGGCGTACGCGGGATGCGTGTCGCAGTCCGATCCGAACGACGACTGTGCCGGCTACGTCGCCACGCCGTGGCCGATGTCGCCCGCGTCGCGTGCTGCGGCGGCGACCGGTTCGCCGGCGGCCACGTCAGGCTCCAGGCCGGTCCGCGGCGGGACGAAGGTCGCCGCTGCGCGCTCGCCCGTTCTTTCCTCGGCATACGGGCAGCCCGATGCGCCGCCTCGCTATATCCCGCAGCCGCCGGCCGGCTATGCGGGAAGCGAGGCCGTGACCCGTGCGCCGCAGCGGGATGCGGGCGCGGGCGCCAACGGGCAGATGCTCGACGTCGCGTCGGAACTGGCCCAGGTGAACAGCGAGCAGGCCAGCACGGCAGCGGGCGGTCTCGTGTTCCGGAACCGGACGGGCGAGGCGGGGCTGTCCGGCCTCACCGACATCGAGGCGCCGCTGGAAGGGCGTATCAAGGCGGGCAACGGTCACGTCGTCGTGACCGCCACGCCGGTCATGCTCGACGGCGGCAACTCGGCCACCGACGTGCCGACCCTCGCCCGGTTCGGCGCGGGGCTCGCGATGTCGGCCGGCGGCGGCTCGCCGGGTTCCGAAACGGCGAGCGGCGTCGGTCTCTCCCTGGGTTACGAAGGCAAGCAGTTGAAGGCCGACATCGGCGCGACGCCGGTCGGGTTTCCGTACCAGGATGTGGTCGGCGGCGTGCGCTACAACGGTGCCATCACCGATCGGGCGGCCTACTCGCTGGCCGTCACGCGTCGTGCGGTGACCGACAGCCTGCTTTCGTTCGCGGGCGCACGCGATGCGAGTGCCGGCCTCAAGTGGGGCGGCGTGACGCGCAGCGGCGCGCGCGGCGCGCTGAGCTGGGACGACGGCACCAGCGGCGCGTACGTCGCGGGCGCGTTCGACTACTACGACGGCCATCACGTCGAACGCAACTTTGCCGGCAAGGGCAGCGGCGGCGCCTATACGCGCCTGTTGCGCGACGCCGACCGGACGCTCACCGTGGGTGTCAATGCGACGTGGATGCGCTTCAGCAAGAACCAGTCGTATTTCACGTACGGCCAGGGCGGTTATTTCAGTCCACAGCAATACGTGATCCTGAATATACCGGTCGAGTACGCGGGACGAACGGGCGCGTTTGCGTACGATTTGAGCGGTTCGTTCGGCGTGCAGCATTACCGGCAGAACGCGGTGCCGTATTTCCCGCTCGATTCCGGCATGCAGGCGCAAGCGGCCGCGAATGCCGCCGCCAGTCAGGCGGTGGGGCTGGACGCGGGGGCCGTGTATCCCGCCCGCAGCAAGACGGGCATCGCGTATTCGCTCGCCGCGCGCGGCGAATACCAGGTCGCGCCGCAGCTTGCCGTCGGTGGAGGGGCTTCGTTCGGCAATGCGTATCAGTACCGCGAGTGGACGGCGTCCGTCTATCTGCGCTACAGCTTTACGCCGCAAGGCGGCCTGCAGGCGTTCCCGCCGCGCGTGTTCACGTCGCCGTATCTCGCCGAAGCCGATTGAACGGATGCGCATGGCGCCGTGGCGGTTCCATGCGAAACAAAGTGCGCGCCGGCGGCCGCGCGCTCACTCGTGCTGGCGGATCCGTTCAGAGCTTTGTCGGTCCGGCGGTGCGTTCGCGACGTACAGTGTGTCATCGAAAATCCGGCGCGTGCCGAACCACCGGGTCGAAGCGAATCGACCGGCAATGCGCACGCGCTGGCCCTTCAAGACCGACCATGGCCGAACAACACGACATTTCCGAGGCGATCGCGGAATTCAATCGATCGTATCTGATGCTTGCGAAGTGGCTGCTCCTCGTCAACCGGGGCGAGGCCACGCGACAACTCGGCATCTCGGAAATGACGGCATCACGTATCGCATCGCTGACACTGGCCCAGATCGACCACCTCGCAACGCGCGGCAAGCTGTTTTGCGAGTTTCGCGACGAGTTCGCGCCAGGCTGTGCGTGAATTCGTCGCGCGACGGCTCGCCATGACATCGGGACGGCTCCGTCGCCAGGACGCAGGGACGTACGCGCGCCGTGACGGCATCCTGAATCCGAACGCAGTGCGCGATCACGCGACAGTCCGACTGTTTCGGTGCATGCAACCCAGAGAGAATCGATGATCTCCCAATCCATCTTCAAGGCATATGACATTCGCGGTGTGGTCGGCAAGACGCTCGACGCC
>NZ_LOWY01000038.1:0-1313 GCF_001524185.1 Burkholderia sp. FL-7-2-10-S1-D7
GTGACCCGTCCTGAAATAGGTTGACACTTTTTCGCCGAAACGAAGAGGTGCCAAATGGAGCAAGGGATCAAGCGGACGCAGCGGGACTACAGCCTGGCTTTTAAACTGTCGGTGGTGGCGCAGGTCGAAAAAGGCGAACTGACGTACAAAGAGGCACAGCGACGCTACGGCATCCAGGGGCGCTCGACCGTGCTGGTATGGTTACGTAAGCACGGCTTGCAGGATTGGGCCGATCCATCCGGCCGTGCGCGATCGGGTTCCACCATGTCAAAGCAAGACTCAAAGCCGCTCACACCGGAGCAGCGCATCAAGGAGTTGGAGACGCAGTTGCGACAGGCGCAGGAGAAAGCCGCGCTATTCGAAGCCGTGATCGACGTGATGCGCAAGGATTACGGGATCACCGTAAAAAAGCCTTCAGGCAGGTCGTCGCGCAAAAGCGGATCGAAAAGCTGAGCGTCGAGCGGGCCTGCCGATACATGGGTATCAGCCGCCAAGCGTATTACAAGCGATGCCGCAGCGAGGAACACCGTTGCTCGCAGAGCGAGACCGTCACTGCACTGGTGCGAGACGTGCGGCTTCGCCAGCCGAGGCTGGGCACACGCAAGCTCCATCATCTGCTCGGGCCAGCGTTGGTCGAGCGCGGCATCAAGCTGGGGCGAGATCGGCTGTTCGACGTGCTGCGTGCCGCGCGCCTACTGGTCGTACCGCACCGGGCGTATCACAAGACCACCCATAGCCATCACCGCTTCCGGCGTCATCCGAATCTACTGAAACCCGGGCCGGATCAAATCGTGCCGACCGGCCCCGAACAAGTGTGGGTGGCCGACATCACGTATCTGCCGACGGCGGGCCCGTTTGTGTATTTGAGTCTCGTCACGGATGCGTTCTCGCGCAAGATCGTCGGTCATCACGTTCACGACAGCCTGCAAACCGAGCAGGTCAGTCAGGCGCTCAAGAAGGCGTTGCGCAAGCGCCGGAGCCGGCAGCCGTTGATCCATCACTCCGATCGCGGGGTCCAGTACTGTTCGACCTACTATCAGGACATCCATCGGCATCACGGCCTGCGCTGTTCAATGACGGACGGCTACGACTGCTATCAGAACGCGCTGGCTGAGCGGGTCAACGGCATTCTCAAGGGGGAGTTCCTGTTGCAACGTCCTGCTGACCTTGAACAGGCCGCCAAGATGGTCGAACAGTCGGTACACATCTACAACTATGAACGGCCACATGCCGCGCTGAAATACAAAACGCCCGATGCGGTGCATCGGGCGTTCTAGCGCCTGGATACTGTCAACCTATTCCAGGACTTGACA